>CAZLPR010000131.1:836-5712 GCA_964561415.1 uncultured Dechloromonas sp.
GTTGCCGCCGCCTCGATGCGGGCGTCGGCTTCCAGCGAAATCAAATTTTGGTTGGCCATGAATAGTCCCCTTGTTTTACTTTGACGTCGGCTTCGGGCCGACCGGCTTCTCTGCTGTGGAATGGCAATCGTTTTATCGGGTGCCTATCAGCAACAAGCGGACCAGAAAACAATATTGATTATTTACAGTCACTTGCAAGAAACCGCCGTCAAAAACCTGAGAAGAACAAGGCATTGGCTTTCCACTTCGACAGGCGAGGTGATCAGACGCTTGTCAGCCCGGAGGCGTAGTCATTTCGGGCGAAGCAAGAATTCGGGAGAAAAACGCCACCGGCAAGATGCAGAAGAACAAACTGCGCCAGCAGTTCGCGGACTAGCGGCTGCCGATGGTCTAGATCGGGTATCTCACCCTGGACCGATGGAGATTTTTGCCCCCTTTTTCGGGTCGACCGTAGCAATTGATCGGGGGCAATTGGTTTCGATCACAGCAAACCAAAACAAATCCACGCAGCCCCCGCTAATCCAGAAAACGATGCTGCTTGGAGATGTATGCCTTGCCTGGCAGAGAGCATCTGAGCGGCAGCATTTGGAGCACGATCGATGATGGGTGCTCCGTGCCCTCAGCGGCCTTATGACATGAGCAGGCGATCTGGCAGCTTTATGATCCCCATGCAGCCATTCGGACTTCAGGACCAACCGTCTCTACCTTGTCCAAAGGAGATGCTCGAGAGCGTCTCCGCAGACCGGGGCGATTCAATCGTACTTTTATGCGATATGCTCATCGGTTTGTCGTTTTAGCTACACCATCGGATAGGATTCCAACATGCGTCTTACCGCTTCCCACATTGTCAATTGGGCAAATACCCATGCGAAAGAGGCCCAAACGGATTTGCCGCGTTGGGTTCGGCGCCTTTGTTTCGATGCCGAGGCAACCCGGCAACTTGCCTTTCCTGCCGGTGACTCCAGTTTCGTGCCTGGTTGGGATGGTGTTCTTTCCAGTGAACGGGGTAATGCCTGGATACCGGAGGGCTCGTCTCGATGGGAAATTGGTTGTGACCAAGACGTGCACAGCAAAGCCAACGGTGACTATCGGAAACGTTCAGAGCAAACGAGTGCGGACGAGCGTTTGGTCTGTACCTTCGTCTTCGTCACGCCTCGGCGTTGGACGAAAAAGAAAGAGTGGCTAACAGAGCAGTCGGCCAAGGCGGAGTGGGCCGATGTTCGAGTCTACGATGCGGACGACTTGGAACAGTGGCTGGAGCAATCCCCCTCTGTCGCACTTCAGTTCGGCGAGGAATTGGGGCTGCTTGGCCCCGGTGTCCAAAGTTGCTCGCGCCATTGGCGGTCGTGGTCACAGCAGTGCGCCCCCTTAATCACTGCCGATGCCCTGTTCATGGACCGCGCGGAGACTCGTGAGAGCTTGATGGCAAAAGTCCGGGAAGCGTTGTTTCGACCGGGGGCGTCTAATCCTCTGGCGATACGTGCCGACAGCGTTGAGGAAGCGGCAGCATTTGTTGTGGCTACGATCCTCGCGGCCGGTGATCTGGTGGACCAGTCGCTGGTGGTTACCGACGCTGACGGTTGGCGTTATGTCGAAGCGAATCCTCAATTAAAAATTGCAGTCGCCGCCTGTTCGGAAGTGGCATTCAAGCCAGTAATCCGAGCTGGGTTGCTGGTTGTTGTGCCTCACGCGACAGGGGATTTGTCGGGCAAATCCGAAGCGGTGGAACTCGTCCTGGAGCGCCCGAATATCTACGAGTTCGAGAAAGCACTTGTTGCCACCGGCATGGAAGAGTCAGACGCCAAACGCTTAGCCGTGAGTACTGGGCGGTCATGGACAGTGCTTCGCCGCCAGCGCGCAACGAATCCCGCCATTCGAAATCCGGGCTGGTTGGACGTTCCCCAGTCGGGCAGCCTGGCCATGCTTTGCTTGCTCGGTACGTGGAATGCTGACAATGAGGCAGACAGGCAGGTGGTGGCCCGGCTGGCGGACCGCCCCTATGAGGATATCGAGGGAGATCTGCGTCGGTTGGCAAAACTTGATGATGCGCCATTGTTATGCATTGGCTCGGTATGGAAAGCCAAGTCACCTTTGGAACTGCTTGGTCTGTTCGGCGACCGTATCACACGGGAGCAACTGGACCGGTTCTTTTCCATCGCCCAGGAAATGCTTGGGGCGTCCGATCCGCAATTGGAATTACCGGAAGAAGAGCGGTGGAAAGCGCAAGTACATGGCAAGGTGCACGCGTTTTCCGGGCTCATTTTCGATTCGATTTGCGATGCGCTAATCAAGCTGGCAGTGCGCGGTCCCGAACAGCCGGGGTTGGATGCTTTAAGAATTGAAGATCGCGTAGCATCGCTGGTGCATGGCTTACTCAACGGCGCCGATGGGAATCGGTGGCTTTCTCTGGCCTCCCATTTGCCCACGTTGGCCGAAGCCGCACCGGACGCTTTCTTGGATGCCGTGGAGAAAAGCTTGCGGCAACCGGATGCGCCTGTGACACAGTTGATAACCGAGACGAGTAGTTCAGGGTTTGGCGGGATGTGTTGGCACGCCGGTTTGCTCTGGGCCCTGGAAACCCTAGCCTGGGATGCTCGGCGGCTTTCGCGGGTTGCGCTCGTCCTAGCCCAAATCAGCCATGTACCGATGAAAGGAAACTGGGGTAACAAACCTAGTGGCAGTCTTTTTGGCTTGTTCCGTGATTGGCTGCCACAAACCGCCGCTGCATTGCAGGATCGAATCAAGGTGCTCGATTTTCTGGTACGGCGGGATGCTGAAGCGGCTTTTTGTGTTCTGGAAGGGCTTGCGTCTTCATCAGGACAGCAGTTTGCTACACCCGCGGCTCGCCCGAAATGGCGTGAAGAAGATGCGGGTGCGGGCAATGGAGTACCAAATCGCGAGATACTTGAAATGCGTGAAGCGGCCAAAGAACGCTTGTTTCACCTTAGCGAAGGCAATCCCCTTCGTATCGCCGCTCTCTTACAAAACAACCTGCTGAGAAATCACGAGGAAATACAGCGGGCCTTGGCATTGATGGCGCCCTTCATGCTTCCGACCGCCAAGAATGAGGATAGGGAAATACTTCGTGCGGCCCTGCGGAAGACGATTCATTGGCATCGCAACTACGATAAGACTTCAGAGGCCGAACTGGATGCGTGGTTGCTGAAGGTCGAGGCCTGTTATGCGGCCTTGGCGCCCATGGAGTTCGTGTCACGGCATCGCTGGCTGTTTGATAGTCATTGGGTGGAATTGCCGAGCAGAGAGCACGATGATGACATTCAAGTTCGGAACGATGCTCTCGCCCAAATGCGGGCAAATGCGTTAGTAGAATTGTTCAAGGCCCAGGGCATAGAAGGGATTGACAAGTTGATCGCGGAATGTGCCGAACCCGGAACTGTTGGTGCTTCGTTGGCAGGATTGGAGTGGGGCGGTGTTGACTGGGCGAAGTGGATCGCCACGAAGGGAGGCGACTACACACCGGGTCTTCATATGACTTGGTGCGTTGGTGGTCTGCTTGGAGCGATGCCATCGCCAAAATCAGGGGGGCTCCTTCGTGCTGTGCTGGCCATCGGCGATCAAAATGGATGGGATGGTGAGAAACGGGCTCGTTTTCTTGTGTTGGCAAGGCCTGAGCGGGAAACGTGGCAGTTGGCTGCGGAGAGTGACCCCGAAACCGACGAGGCCTATTGGCAATATGTCCGGCCTTATCACTGGCGCCATGATGAAGAATTGCCGTTTGTCTTTCAACGTCTTCTGAAAGCCAAGCGACCGAGGTCGGCACTGCAGTCCTGCCAATACACGCAAACCCAGCCTGATTCCCAACTGCTCTTTTCTGCCTTGCAGCAGTTCATTTCCGGACAGGAGCCGGATGGGCCAATGATCGATTCCTGGCATTTGGGGGAAATGTTGGAGAAACTGGAGAAGTGCAGTGAAATAGAAAAACCGGCACTCATCCAGCTTGAGTTCGGGCTATTTCCAGCCCTCGGCTACGGACAGGAGGCTCGGGCAGCCACGTTGTACGAAGGCGTGATGACTGAACCGTCACTTTTCACTGAATTGATATCTCTGGTTTACAAGCCAAGACATCAGGAAGGCGAAGTGCCGGTGACCGAAGCAGCAAGATCGACTGCGACGCACGCTTATGAAGTTTTACACGGCTGCAAACGTATGCCGGGTACAGGGACAGATGGTCGCATTGACCAGGATGCCTTCACTGGGTTTATTGATTCCGTTCGAGATTTATGTCGCCAAGCTGATCGGCTCACGGTAGGTGATCTGACCTTGGGTGAAATTCTCGCTCACGCTCCGGCAGACGAAGACGGAACCTGGCCCTTCTCTCCGGCAAGGGAGGTTCTGGATCGCCCAGAGCTAGATGACATGCGAGGCGGGTTTAGCACTGGCGCATGGAACAAACGCGGCGTCACGAGCCGCTCTCCTTGGGATGGAGGGGAACAGGAGCGCGACCTTGCAACCTACTACCGCGGCCAAGCGGAACGTGTTCAGCACAGCCACCCAAATGTGGCAGTCATGCTGGAAGGCATCGCCAAGATTTATGAGCGACACGGGAAACACGAAGATGATGAAGCGAATCTTAGGAAGGAAGGGTTTTAGTCAGGATACCCACCGGCGCTTGAGTACGCGCCGGCAACCAGCCATGAAGGTGGATTCGACGGTACAAAGTGAAGTGGATGGAGTAAGCCCTACGAGCTTGGCAAGCCGCTTGGGCGTGACACCTGCAACAATGGCGGCATTGGATGCGGTACTACGAGAGGCCCTCGAACGCGTACAACGCTGCTCGCCGAATGTCCGTTTCCTGATCAGTTACCAGCCGTACGGATTGCCAGGTTGTCGCCAGCCTGACCGACCGCTCCTGGCC
>CAZLPR010000132.1:0-5377 GCA_964561415.1 uncultured Dechloromonas sp.
GGCCGAGGCCGCTTATCGTCCGGCCCGATAACGGAAACTATCGAGCTTGCCTTTGGGCGTATTGAGCGCGACGTAGCTCGGTGCAATCGCTTCGAGTGCCGTCGGGCGCCAGTTAGCCGGCAGAGTGCAGTTACCTTCACAAATGCTGTCTACCTGCATCGAGCGCAGATTATCCGGCGACATCAGCGGCTTGGGTGCCAGCCACATCAGGCCGGCCTGCAGGTAAGCGAAACCTTCGCTGAGCGGAATGATTTTGGCGTGGCTGCCGCAAAGTTCGGCCGTGTAATCGACCAGTTCGCGCAGCGTATAAATTTTCGGGCCGACGAGATCATAGGCCTGACCAAAAGTGGCGGTGTCGGCCAGACTTTCAATGAAAGCATCGGCCACATCCGCCGCCCAGACCGGCTGGAAACGCGCCCGACCAAAACCGAGCGGGAAGAAGGGCAGCTTTTTCAGGACGTTGGCGAACATCGTGATGAAGGAATCGCCTAAACCAAAAATCACCGAGGGGCGGAACACGGTTATGTCGAGTTCATTCTTAGCCGCCATAACCAGCGCTTCGCCATCGCCTTTCGAGGCGAGATATTCGGACGGTGCCGCCGGATTGGCGTGCAGCGCGCTCATATGCACCAGACGACGAACGCCGGCAGCCTTGCAGGCGGCGACGATTTTCTTCGGCAATTCAACGTGCGCCTCGGCGAAATCGCGGCTATAGGGAAACTGCACATCGCGGCTGTGCAGAATACCGACCAGATTGATCACTGCATCGTGGTCGCGCATCAACTCAGTCAATAGTTCTTCATCATTGATATTTGCTTCCGGCATTTCGACGCCGGGCTGCATGATCAGCGCCTTGGTGCGCTCACGGCGGCGCGTCGGCACGGTGACTTCGATACCACGCTGCGACAGACGATTGACGATGTAGGTACCGACAAAACCACTACCCCCTAGCAGCAAGACCTTTTTGATGTCCATGTGGAACCCCGGAAACTTGTTTCGTAAAGCACGGATTTTAAGACAATTCAGGTCATTTCGGGCAGGCTTGTCGGTAATCCATCAGCGATCAATCTGCGACTTTTTACCTCACGCCTTGCCGGTTCGCTGCAAGGCACGCTCCGCCGCGTTATGGAACAAGGAAATCGCGCTGCAGTTGCGAGCCAGGCCATCCTGCAATTGTTTATTCAGAATGACTGTATGCATGGCAAGCGCCAGACCGATCTCTGGATTGCACAGGAAAACTCGCCGCCCGGATGGGCTGGACGAACAGAAATAAGCCACAGCGCTTTCACCCTCGGCGAGGCGCACCTCAAGCCAGTCGCCGGGCTGACCAGGCAAAGGCTGGGTCGGCGCATCAGCGGGACTGGCTACATCGAGCGTCCGCAGCAACCGGTTGCCAGAACGCAGTTCACCAGCCACCAATTTAGTGATTGTCCGCTGCTGACGATTCGCCTCAATGCTGGTGCGCTCATTACGGCTGGGAATTTCGCCCGGATTGGCCACCGGCGCCGTACGTAAAGCCTGAGTTTGCAGCGCGAAGCTGGTATCGAGAAAAGCTGCCTGAGCTTCAGCCGACATGCCGACACGCTCCATGCCAGCCTTCAGCAATTTGAGTATTTCCGGCAGGCGCTGGGCCAGTGCTTTACGATCGTCGGCGGCCTGCTTGGGTTGGAAGGTCCACAGCAAATCTTCAATAACGCGGTTATAGGCTTCCCATTGCGTGCTATTCGGGCCATATTCAGCCAAGATCAGGGGCAATACTTGGCGCCAGGTGTGGTCGAAAAAGTCATGAACAGGGGCGGGCAAACCACGCTCAAGCACATTATCAAGCGCAATTTTCGACTTGATCGCGGCCAGATCACGCCGCTCGAGTTGTTCAAGCATGGGCAAATAAGGCTCGGCGAAACGGCCAAGTTCGTCATTACGTTCGGCAATCAACGTATCAACCTGCATCAGCGCTACCTCGAAAACGCCAAGGGCACCGGTAAAGCGGCTACGCAGTTGGCTGGCGATTTCAAGCAACTGCTGGCAGAGCGGATGACTCGCCGGCACATCAATCGGCAAACCAAGCATCGCCAGAGCCATTCGGTCGATGAGTCGGCGCGCCGGATGCGCCGCATCGCTGAACAAGGCAGCATCCTGCATAGCAACCTTGAGCAGGGTGATTTGCAAGCCGGAGATTACGGATTTGAGCGCATCGGGGAGGGCAGGATCAGTGGAAATTGCCTCAAAAATAATTCCCAGCGTATCAATGGCAAGCCCTTCCGGTGCCGTCGCCGGTACGCCCAGAGCGGCGGCGTTAAGCGACCGAGGCTTTTCTGCCGACGCCGCCACCTCATTTGAGAACAGCCCTGGAATCAGCGCCTCGAGCCGGGGCGAGGTATCGAGCGGGAGCGCCGGCGCATAGCCGCCCTGCCGGTCCATCTCGTCAAGCCGGAAGATCACGCGCTCGAGCATTGCCTGCGTCATCCCATCGCCCTCGGCCGACCGTGTGGATAGCGCCGGGGAGGGCAGTCGCTGCAGCAAGGCGTGTTGTAGCGCCAGCATGGTTCGTTCACTTAGGGTATCGTTGGCCACGTTGCTTGCAGCACTGAGCGCAGCCTCGGCAACAAAGCCCTTGTGGGTTCTACTCGCCCGATTGACGATCGGCGAGAGCGCCGCTTCAGCACCCTCGCTGGCCAAAAAGTCATTGATTGTGGCGTAGACCGCAGGCAAGTCCTGCCATAGGCGGCTGTCGATGCGGTCGAGTAAATCGAGTTTTTTATCGAGCGAGATCGCGCCGGCGGCGCCAAACATCTCTTCCAGCCCCCGCGCGATGGCGCCCGGACCGACCGGATTAACGGTTTTCGATAGATCCTGCCGCTTGAGCAAAGTGACGAAACGCAGATGAATATTCCAGAGATCAGCGCCGCTTTGCTCAAAAAGCCGGGTGCTTAGGTTATCCAGGCGCAGATTCAGTTCGAGATCGTCTTCCCCGACCAGCGTCAGCCGCGAAGCAGTCATGCCGCTGACTTCTTCCTTGAAACTGCCGCGCCGGCTACTGACAATAATTTCATCAAAATAGGCGCCCGCACCGTGTTGGATGGCCTGAATAGCCGGTGCGGAAAGCACGCAACTGTCCTGCAGCAAACCGCCGAGTTGCTGCAGAAACAGCGCACGACAGGCGTTAATGATTTCTGGTGCGTCAGGAAGCGTGGACATTGCGGGGAACACTAAGGCAGATCAGCATCTTTGATGGCGTCGGCGGTACGTCCGCCAACCGTACCAAGGCGCGCCTTCAGGGAATCCGGCTTGCCATTGAAAAGAGCGGAATAATAGATCGAATTGCTCATAACTTTTTTGACATAGTCGCGGGTTTCGCTAAATGGAATGGTTTCGGCGTAAATAGCGCCTTCCAGCGGTGTATCGGCCCGCCATTTTTTGGCTCGGCCGGGTCCGGCGTTATAGGCCGCAGAGGCCAACACCGGATGGTTATCGAGATTTTCCATGACCAGGCGCATGTAGCTGGTGCCGAGCAATACGTTAGTTTCCGTGTCGTTAACCTGGCGCTGGCTGTAGTTACGCAGGCCGATCTTCTTGGCGACCCATTTGGCAGTGGCCGGCATCAGCTGCATCAAGCCAGAGGCGCCAACCGTTGATTTGGCCGAGGTAATGAAGCGGCTTTCCTGGCGCATCAGCCCGTAAACCCAGGCATCATCGAGCGACTGATTATGGGCTGCCGGGCGCACCTGCTCGCCGTAGGGCGAAAGAAAACGCAGGGCATAATCATGTTCATTTCTGGTCCGGTCGGCCGTATTGATGGCGCGATCCCAGATCCCGTTACGTTTGGCCAAGTTGGCAACGGCAAGTAGTTCGCGATCATCCATGCCGCGGAGCGCCCAATTCCATTCCCTGACGCCTTCGGTGCGCATGTCGAGGCGAAAGAAAATCAGCGCCCGACGAATCCCCGGATTTTCACGGGCGACTTTTTCTTCTTCGGCGCTGGCAGCGCGGGCCTGGGGCGGTGGCATCACCGTGCGATCAAGTTCTTCAGCGGCAAGATTGCCGTAGAAATTGGCCTGCCCAGCAATTTTTTCAAACAGCGCATTCGCCTCTGTCGTCAGCCCCCCGGCTTTGTCTGCCCGACCAAGCCAATAAACCCATTCCGGCAGTGCGGCAAGCCTGGCCGGCATCGCCAGAATGCTGTCGCGAACAACGCCCCATTCCTGCGCCCGCAACGCTGCCCGCACTTTCCATTGAGAAGCCTCATCCGACAACGCCGCATTGCCCGCCTTGGCGTACCAGGCCACCGTTTCTGGCAGATGGCGCTTGGCTGCCTGCAGACCGATCTGGCTCCAGGCCCACTGGCGCTCGTCATCGTGCATCCGGGATGCCATCTTTTCCAGCGCATCGGCGGCGGCTCCGGGGTCATTCTGCGCAACGCGCTGCAACGCAAAGGCCGCCAATTCGCGCCCGCTACGGCTGGCCGACCAGTTTCCTGGCTGGCGCGCAAGGTAGCCCATTGGGCTCTTGATCAGACGATCAAAGGCCTGCGAATCCGGCGCCTGATTATCCGGCAGGTAATTCAAACTACCCTTCGCCGCAGTGGGTCGATTCGCCTCAATCTGACGACGGGCACGGTTCCAGATATCGTCAGCCGAAATTTTTTGGCTGGCAGCCAGGGCGGCAAAGACCGGGCGACAGGCTTCGGCCGGCTCCAGCTGTATTAGCCAGCGTTTTTCAGCAGCTTCGAGGGCATTTGAGTCATTGCGAGCCAGCCTGGCTTGCTCGTTGTAGCAAATGACATCGGGCTCGGGAGAAATCATCCGGGCAAATTCGCTTTCGACTTCGCGCCAGGCCGAACGCTTGCCGAGCCAGCGTATCCAGTCGGCGCGCAGCTTTTCGACGACATAGCTGCTTTCATGGCGCTGAAAAAAGTCCTGCATGGCGGCGTCATCGCCCTGATTGATCAAGAGGCGCAGACGATAGTTTTCAACATAAGGCTGGAGTTCATACCCGCTCAACTGAGCAGCGGCATTCTCAAGTTTGTTGCGGTTACCAGTACGAAAGGCATCGCGGGCGGCGACAAAAGCAGTGTCCTGACTATCGAGGGCAAAGCCGGGAAAGGCCAGGGAAAGACCGAGAAGAAAAACGCAAAACTTCATGTTAAATTTATCTGATGACACAATCGAATGAGGATAGCACGGCCTGGCGGCAGGCATTGCGGCGTCAAATGGTCGCCCAGCGTGCGGCGCTCGGAGAATTGGCGCATGGCAAACTTTCGGCCCGCATCGTTGCCCATTTGCGCACTGCTTTGACACCGCCTAGCGTACTGGCTTTTTGCTGGCCGATCAAATTCGAGCCCGATGTGCGCGCTATCGTTGAGGCTTGGACAACGGCC
>CAZLPR010000132.1:5428-5703 GCA_964561415.1 uncultured Dechloromonas sp.
CGGCCGGCAGTCGAGCCGCTTTGCCCGTCGTCGTGCACGAAAATGCACCGCTGGCTTTTCGCGAATGGTCGGCGGAAACGCCGCTGGTCGCCGACCGCTACGGCATTCCAACGCCAACCGCCGGGGACTGGCTGCGGCCGGAACTGATTCTGTTGCCCTTGAATGGCTTCGACGCGGCCGGCTATCGCCTTGGCTATGGCGGTGGTTATTTCGACCGGACGCTGGCGACGCTCTCGGCCACCAACTGGGCGTTCAGTTCAGGAGACTTCACTTCC
>CAZLPR010000133.1:0-5695 GCA_964561415.1 uncultured Dechloromonas sp.
CGCTGGTTGGCCTGGGTGCCGGTTTCGCGCCGGCCGTGATTTTTTCCATCGCCATGTTGTTGGGCATGGCGTTTTATGAGTGGTTTTTTGCCCGGAGCGAAGGCGTCGGATGAGCCGGAAAGGGCGGAAATTTTTCGCTTGATAGGGCAAAAAATGGCGAACGGCCAGCCAGCAGATACCTATATTCAATTAGTCGAAATAGCTGACAAATTCAGTCGAGTATTTTAAAATTCACCCTCGTCTTAATAGGGAATTCAGCTTCATGTTTCGGTATCTGCGTGAGGATATTCGTGCGGTTTTTGACCGCGACCCAGCCGCCCGTTCCGCCTGGGAGGTGCTCACCTGTTACCCCGGCATTCATGCTTTGATCATGCACCGTCTGGCCCATTGGCTTTGGGGGCATCGGCTGCGCTGGCTGGCGCGTTTTACGGCGCATCTCGCGCGTTTTTTCACCGGTATTGAAATTCATCCTGGCGCAACGATTGGCCGCCGTTTTTTTATTGATCACGGCATGGGCGTGGTGATTGGTGAAACGGCTGAAATTCACGACGACGTGACGCTTTATCACGGCGTGACGCTGGGCGGCACTTCATGGAACAAGGGAAAGCGCCATCCAACGCTGGAAAATGGCGTCGTGGTTGGGGCCGGCGCCAAAGTGCTTGGGCCGATCATTATTTCTGCCGGCGCCAAAGTCGGTTCCAATGCCGTCGTCACCAAGCCTGTGCCGCCCGGCGCCACGGCAGTGGGTAATCCAGCGCGCATTTTCGATAGCGCCGAACAAAATCGCCAACGTGAAATGCAGGCTGAAAAGCTCGGTTTCTCTGCCTATGCCATCGCGCGCGAACAGGATGATCCGCTGGTCAAGGCCATTCACGGTCTGCTCGACCATGCGGCGGAAACGGATCGTCGTTTGGCCTCGCTCATCAGTGAGCTTGCTGCGCAGGGCGTCAAGTGCGATCAAGAGGTCCAGGTGGCCGATCATTTTGATCCCCAGTACCTGAGCAAAATAGTTGACTAATTTAGTATGGTTTCGATATAGTTGACTGCAACACTTGGTTATTAGCGGGAGAGCTTGATGCGTTTGACTACCAAAGGGCGTTTTGCCGTCACAGCAATGATCGATCTCGCCTTGCGTGGCGAAGCCGGGCCGGTTGCCTTGGCCAGCGTTAGTGAGCGGCAAAAAATATCATTGTCTTATCTTGAGCAATTATTCGGCAAACTCCGCCGCTACAAGCTGGTCGATAGCGTGCGCGGCCCCGGCGGCGGTTACTGTATCGCCCGGCCGCTGGAACTGGTAACCGTGGCTGACATCATTCGTGCGGTTGATGAGCAACTGGATGCGACGCAGTGCGGCGGCCGTGAAAATTGCCATGATGAGCACCGCTGCATGACGCATGATCTATGGTCGACGCTGAATTTTAAAATGTACGAATACCTCTCTTCAGTCACGCTGGCCGAACTCGTTGAGACCCAGAGGCACAAATTAGCCGCTGTCGTGCCGGTGCTTGAAGACATGCGCCGCTTGGGGCCGCAGCCGCGTGCGATAAAAATTGGCCGCGATAAAACCCTGTCTGCCCTCTGAAATATCACCATGTTTCGGCCTGCTTACTTCGACCATAACGCCACGACGCCGCTTGATCCTGCGGTGTTGTCGGCCATGTTGCCCTGGCTTGAAAGCCAGTTTGGCAACCCGTCAAGTCGGCACGAATTTGGCCGGGCGGCGCGTCGGGCGGTCGATGAAGCGCGCCAACGGGTGGCTGCCGCAGTCAATGCCCATCCGACGGAAGTTGTTTTCACCAGCGGCGGCAGCGAAGCCAACAACCTGTTCCTGAAAGGCGCTGCGGCGTCATTGAAGCCTGGGCTGATCCTGATCGGCGCTACCGAACATCCGTGCATCCTCAAGCCGGCGGCGCAATTGGCCGGGCAGGGCTGGCAACTCCGTCATGTTGCGGTCGACGGCGCAGGAAGGCTGAATTTTGCCGATTACGCCGATGCTTTGCTGGCCAAGCCAAAATTGATTTCGCTGATGACCGCGAACAATGAAACCGGCGTGCTGTCCGATATTGCCGCATTGGCTAACGCCGCCAAGCCAGGCGGTGGCTGGTTTCATACAGACGCGGTGCAGGCGCTGGGCAAAATGGCGATTGATTTTCGTAACTTGAATGCCGCCGGTGTGCAGGCGCTGACCCTCTCCGCCCACAAAGCGGGCGGCCCCAAAGGCGCGGCGGCGCTGGTGCTCGACAAGCGTGTCGAATTGCAGCCGCTGATTGCGGGGGGCGGTCACGAACGTGGCTTGCGTTCCGGGACTGAAAATGTTCCGGCGATTGTTGGATTTGGCGTTGCGGCGGAACTTGCAGCGCAACGCGTTGCCGAACTATCGGTTCGCTTGCGAGCCATGCAGGCGAAACTGGAAGCTGGATTAAGTGCATTGGGTGCCCGGATTTTTGCAACAGAGACTGCGCGTTTGCCGAACACCAGCTATTTTGCCTTTTCCGATATTGATGGCGAGACGCTGGTCGGCAAACTGGACCGTGAAGGTTTTGCCGTGGCCAGTGGCGCCGCCTGCTCCAGTGCCAACCCGGAGCCTTCGCATGTTTTACGGGCGATGGGCGTCGCCCCGGAAATTGCTCGCGGTGCGGTGCGGGTCAGTTTTGGGGCAAGTAATACCGAAGCCGAAATAAGCCAATTTATTAACGCCTTGCAGCGAACGGTCGGACGCCTGCAAGGACTGACAGCGATTGCTGTTTAAACAACCCGACTGAGCGAGAAAAACGATGAAACTCCCCATTTACCTGGATTACTCGGCAACCACTCCGGTCGACCCGCGTGTGGCGGAAAAAATGATTCCGTACCTTTGCGAGCATTTTGGCAACCCGGCATCGCGCTCGCACAGCTTCGGCTGGGTCGCCGATGCGGCGGTTGAAGAAGCGCGTGAGCAGGTCGCCGATCTGGTCGGTGCCGATCCGAAGGAAATCGTCTGGACGTCCGGCGCCACCGAATCCAATAATCTCGCCATCAAGGGGGCGGCCAATTTCTACGCCAACACCAAGGGCAAGCACATCATCACCGTGAAAACCGAGCACAAAGCGGTGTTGGATACGGTGCGCGAACTGGAGCGCCAGGGTTTCGAGGCGACTTACCTCGATGTTCAGGAAAATGGCTTGCTCGATATCGAGGCCTTCAAGGCGGCGATTCGTCCGGATACCGTGCTGGCTTCGGTGATGTTCGTCAATAACGAAGTCGGCGTCATTCAACCGATCGCCGAACTGGGCGAAATCTGCCGCGAGAAAGGCGTCATTTTCCACGTCGATGCGGCCCAGGCCACCGGCAAGGTCGAGATCGACCTGAGCAAGCTCAAGGTCGATCTGATGAGCTTCTGCGCCCACAAGACCTACGGTCCGAAAGGGATCGGCGCGCTCTACGTCCGCCGCAAGCCGCGCATTCGTCTCGAAGCGCAGATGCACGGTGGCGGCCATGAACGCGGTTTCCGCTCGGGCACGCTGCCGACGCACCAAATTGTCGGCATGGGCGAGTGCTTCCGTCTGGCCAAAGCAGAAATGACCGAGGAAAACCAGCGGGTCGGCGCACTGCGCGACCGTCTGCTCAACGGCCTGCAGGACATGGAAGAAGTCTTCGTCAATGGCGATCTCGAACAGCGCGTTGCGCACAATTTGAATATCAGCTTTGCTTATGTTGAAGGCGAGTCGATGATCATGGCGATCAAGGATCTGGCCGTCTCTTCCGGCTCGGCCTGCACCTCGGCCAGTCTGGAACCGTCCTATGTGCTGCGCGCACTTGGGCGCAATGACGAATTGGCTCACAGTTCCATTCGTTTCAGCATCGGTCGCTTTACAACGGAAGAAGAAATTGACTATGCAATCAATCTGTTGAAGGCCAAAGTTGGCAAACTACGTGAGCTTTCCCCGTTGTGGGAAATGTTTAAGGACGGGATTGATCTCAGCACTGTCCAGTGGGCAGCGCATTGATTAGGTAGTCATAAGTTATTGGTCGCTCGCCACTGTTGGCTAGCGACCAACGACTCACAACTAATAACTGAATTCAGGAGAAACAACATGAGCTATAGCGTCAAAGTCATTGATCATTATGAGAATCCACGTAACGTCGGCACCTTCGGCAAGGACGATGACGGCGTCGGCACCGGCATGGTCGGCGCCCCGGCCTGTGGCGACGTGATGAAGTTGCAAATCAAGGTCAACAAGGCTGGCGTGATCGAAGATGCCAAGTTCAAGACCTACGGTTGCGGCTCGGCGATTGCCTCTTCTTCATTGGTTACCGAATGGGTCAAGGGCAAGACGGTCGATCAGGCGCTGTCGATCAAAAACACCGAGATTGCCGAAGAACTGGCTCTGCCGCCGGTTAAAATTCACTGTTCGATTCTGGCTGAGGATGCCATCAAGGCAGCCGTCGCCGATTACAAGAAAAAGCACGGAGAATAAGCATGGCTGTCACCTTGAGCGACAAGGCGGCGAAACACGTCGCCAACTATCTGACCAAACGCGGCAAGGGCGTCGGCCTGCGTCTCGGCGTGCGCACCAGCGGCTGTTCCGGCATGGCGTACAAGCTGGAATTTGTCGACGAGGTGAGCCCCGAAGATATCGTTTTCGAGACAAATGGCGTCAAGGTTTTCGTTGACCCTAAAAGCATGCCTTATCTGGAAGGTATGGAGCTCGACTACACCCGGGAAGGTTTGAACGAGGGGTTCAAGTTCAATAACCCGAACGTCAAAGACCAGTGCGGTTGCGGCGAGTCGTTTAACGTCTGATGGATTTCAAAGCGGATCACTTCTCGCTGTTTGAAATGAGTCGAGCTTTTCGGCTGGATCTGAGCGATCTCGATTCCCGCTATCGCGACATTCAGGCGCAGGTTCATCCCGATCGCTTCGTCAATGCCGGCGAAGGCGAACGCCGCCTTTCGATGCAGTGGGCAACGCATGCCAACGAGGCCTATCAGACACTGAAAAAGCCGTTGGCCCGTGCGACTTATTTGCTCCATCTGGCCGGCCACGATATCCAGGCGGAAAGCAATACCGCGATGCCGGTGGATTTTCTCATCGAGCAGATGGAGTGGCGGGAAGCCGTCATGGAAGCGCGCCAGGGCGGCGACCACCATGAGCTTGAGCATTTGCACAATCGCTTGCGGGCTGACATTAACAGCCGTTATGAAGAGCTGGGCGAATTGCTTGACGGTACCGCTGATTTCGCCTCAGCCACCGACCGCGTTCGCCGCTTGTTGTTTCTGGAAAAACTTTTGCATGAAATCGACGACGCGCTGGCGTCGCTGGAAGAATAAAAATGGCCTTGTTTCAAATCGCTGAGCCCGGTGAGGCGCCAGCGCCCCACGAGCATAAACTCGCCGTCGGTATCGACCTCGGCACCACTAATTCACTGGTTGCGAGCGTGCGTAGCGGCATTGCCATCTGCCTGAGTGACGATCAGGGGCGGCCGTTGCTCCCGTCCGTGGTGCGTTACCACGCTGACGGTAGCTCCGATGTCGGTTACGGTGCCCAGACGCGGCAGGCGCTCGACCCGCGGAATACCATCGTTTCGGTGAAGCGCTTCATGGGGCGCGGGCTGAAGGATATTTCGCACACGGAATCGATGCCTTACGACTTCGTTGAAGCGCCCGGCATGGTCAAGGTGAAGACGGTGGCCGGCGTCAAAAGTCCCGTCGAAGT
>CAZLPR010000134.1:0-5643 GCA_964561415.1 uncultured Dechloromonas sp.
GACCAGCCCCGGCTTGCGCTGGACAGCCCCGGTGAAGGCGCCTTTTTCATAGCCGAACAGCTCGCTTTCGAACAGCGTTTCAGTCATTCCGGCGCAGTCGACCGCGACAAACGGTGCCGCCTCGCGGGCGCTGGCTTCGTGAATGGCGTGGGCGACGAGCTCCTTGCCGGTGCCGGTTTCACCCAATAACAGCACAGCGGCATTGGAATCGGCAACGCGCAGCACTTTTTCCAGCATCCCGACAAAGGCCGGCGAGCCAGGCCTTGCGCCGCCGGCCGGCCGCTGGCCTGGCGAACGACGCGCATGGTTTCGACGAAGTAGACGATCTGCCCCTGATCATCGCGAATCGGCGTCGTCTCGACATCGACATGTTCCTCGCCGCGCGGCGTGTGATGCAGGTGGAGAACGCGCTGCGGCGTGCCGGCTTCAAGACTTTGCCTGAGCGGACAGGATTCGCCAGCCTGGTCACAAGGCACATCGAAATGGTGCGAAACCTCGTAACACAGGCGCCCGGCAATCGGCTTGCCGCCGGCAAACTCACGCAGATAGGCGGTATTCGCGGCGACAATGCGGTAATCCGCATTCATCACAATGCGCGGCTCGGGCAAGCCGTCCAGGAGGGAAAGTAACTCGCTGAGAAAATGCGCCGTCATGCCATCACCGTCGTTTTTGTCAAAATTGACTACCAATATTGACACACGATACACTAAGGACTAATCAATATTAACTAAACCATTGATTCTTATATGGCAAACAAAGTCGCTTAGCCAGGCATGCATTTTGATATTAGAGACGTTAGAAATCGGCAAACCAGGCCACCGACAAAGACGCCCCTCCCAAAAGGAATAGGGCTGACGCGAATGCCGACATGAAGGTATTCTTTATTTATTTCCCTACTGGACAAGCCAGCCCAACACATGAGCGCACAAAAATCTAACCTGCAGCCGGAAGCCGCCCCCGCCCCAGTCGCCCTCTTTGAAAAGCATAAAAAAATCTACGCCAAAGGCGTACGCGGTCTTTTCGACAACTGGCGCATTGGCATGGTGTTTTTTACCCAGCTCTTGTTTTACGGCGGCCTGTGGCTGGAATGGAACGGTCGCCAGGCCATTCTGTTGCACATGGTCGAGCGCAAGTTTTATATTTTTGGCCTGGTTTTCTGGCCGCAGGATGTCATTTACCTGGCCGCCCTGCTCATCGTTTCGGCTTACGCACTATTTCTCGTCACGGCGATTGCCGGGCGGATGTTTTGCGGCTACGCCTGCCCGCAAACGGTCTATACGCAGCTTTTCATGTGGATCGAAAACTGGGTCGAAGGCGACCGCAATCGCCGCGTCAAGCTCGACAAAGCGCCGCTCGATGCCCGAAAAATACGCATCAAGGGCAGCAAACATCTGCTTTGGGTGCTGCTTTCGCTGTGGACAGGCTTCACGCTGGTCGGCTACTTCACGCCGGTCAGCGAGCTGATCGAAAACGTCCGCACCTGGAATCTGGGTCCGTGGGAAGCTTTCTGGATTTTCTTCTATGGCGGTTTCACTTACCTGTTTGCCGGTTTCATGCGCGAGCAGGTGTGCAAATACATGTGTCCGTATGCCCGCTTTCAGAGCGTGATGTTTGATCCGGATACGCTGATTGTCAGCTACGACCCGGCGCGCGGCGAAAACCGCGGCGCCCGCAAAAAAGGCGTGGACGCCAAAGCAGCCGGACTCGGCGACTGCGTTGACTGCAATCTCTGCGTTCAGGTTTGTCCGACCGGCATCGACATCCGCAATGGCCTGCAATACGAATGCATCGGCTGCGCCGCCTGCATCGACGTATGCGATCAAGTGATGGACAAGGTGGGCAGCCCACGCGGCCTGATCCGTTACTCGACCGAAAACGCGCTGGCCAAGCACCTGACACCGAAGGAAATCGCCGCGCATATCGTTCGCCCACGCATCCTGCTCTACACCGCCATCCTCGTCTTCATCACCGGCCTGTCAGTCTGGTTTTTGGCGCATCGCATTCCGCTCAAGGTGGACATCATCCGCGATCGTTCAACACTCTCGCGCGAGGCCGACGATGGCAGCATCGAGAATGTCTACACCCTGCAGATCATGAATACCGAAGAGCAGGCGCATCGCTACAAGGTGACGGTCGACGGCCTGCCGGATGCAAACATTGCCGAGAGCAGCGAAGTCGATGTCCCGGCTGCCACGCTGCAGTCATTCAATACCATCGTTCGCGTCCCGCCGGATGCCGGCAAGACTGGCGCCAATCAGATCCATTTCGAAATCGTCGCGCTCGACAACCCCGACATCAAGGTTCGCGAAAAAGCATCTTTCATGTTGCCCTGAGCGCAGTCAGGAAAGATAGCCATTGAACGGGAGCGAAGGCTCCCGTTTTTTTATCTCAAAATAGCCGGAAAATCAGCCAGGAAAAACGCTCGGCACGAAGTGGCATTTGTGATCAAAATGTACTGAATTTAATCAGCAACCGAATCAAGCTCGATTATGATTAACCCGGCAGGAGAACCAGATTTTCGCCGCCACATCATAACGAGGAGTCCCAGTGACGCAAAGGCAGAAAATTCTGCTTGCCTTCATTTTGCCAGCGCTTGTTGCGCTGCTCTCCATCGCTATTTTTTTGGAAAAATCACATCGCCAACTCGCCATTGAGCGCTGGTCGGCTGAACAAAAATCGCACGTTAGCAGTATTGCCAATGCGCTTCAGGGGGAAATCACCCAGGCCCGGAATCTACTGGCCTACAGCGCTCAACTTGATGAATTTTCGAGCATAACTGCGGTTGACCGGATCAATCGGCAGCTAAACGGCATTCCAATCGGAATCGAAAACGGCAAACGTCATGCGCTTGACGCACTACTCGCCCAGGCTCCCGCGTTATCCACGGTTTTCCTGCTCCTGCCCAACGGCGACCATTATTTGTCGCACCCGTACGCCGTTCAGCAAGCGCTAAAAAAATACAACCTGGCCGACCGCCCCTATTTTCAGCGCGCCACACAAAGCAAGAAAACAGTAATCTCCGACAGCATTATTGGCGCCGATGGCAAACTCGCCGTCGTCATTGACATTCCGCTGCTCGACCCGCAAGGCGAGATTTTTGCCCATCTCGGCGGTGTCGTGCTCTTAGAAAATCTCTCCGCCCTGATCGCCACCGCGCGCATTACGCCTTTCGACGAAGGCATGCTGCTTGACCGCCAGGGCAAATTGATCGCCCACAGCGACCCCGGCCAGATCGGACCGGAAGGTTCTTTTTTCAGCGTGAAGCATCCGTTGTTCCAAGCCGATCGCAAAACAGGCGACGATGTCAGCTTCCTGCGCTGGGCAGACGAATCCGGCGTCGAATGGCTCAGTTTCAGCCAAAACCTTCAGGATGGCTGGACGCTTTTACTGCAGCGCCGACTCTCCAGCGTAGCCAGTGAATACGCTGGCGCCGTGCGTGAAAGCGTGCTGCTGGTCGGGGTGATCCTGCTGATCACCAGTGGCATTGGCCTGGCCGTGGCTTTCTTCGCCAGCCGGCGCTGGGAAATTGCCGATCATTCACTCGCTCAGGCCCGCAACGAACTGGAAAGGCGCGTCATCGAAAGAACCAGCGAACTGGCCGCCAGCCAAATCGAAGTTGCGCGTTCTCGGGACTTTTATTTATCGGTGCTGGAGGAATTCCCCGCCCCCATCTGGCGATCCGGGCTGGATGCCAAATGTGATTATTTCAACCGGACCTGGCTCGAATTCACCGGTCGGACACTCGCCCAGGAAACCGGCGATGGCTGGTCGGAAAGCGTACACCCGGACGATTTGCAGCAATGCCTGGAAACCTACCACGGCGCCTTCAAAAATCGCCAACCGTTCGCGATGGAATACCGCTTGCGTCGGCACGATGGGGCATATCGCTGGCTGCTCGATATCGGCCGGCCGTTTCACAACATCAATGGCGAATTCATCGGCTACCTCGGCACCTGTTTCGACATTTCGGAGCGCCACGAAACAGCCGAAAAACTGCACCTGGTAGCCAGCGTTTTTTCCCATGCCCGTGAGGGCATCATTATCACCGACGCTCAATCGCGTATTGTCGATGTCAATGAAGCCTTTTCGACCACCACCGGCTATAGCCGGGAGGAAGCGCTCGGCAAAACCCCGAACTTCCTGCGCTCAACCCGGCAAAGTAGCGATTTTTATAGAGCCCTGTGGCACGCACTTAATACGCACGGCTACTGGCAGGGCGAACTCTGGAACCGGCGAAAAAATGGTGAGATTTTCGCCGAATTACTGACCATTTCCGCGGTAAAAAACAGCCAGGGCGAGGTCAACCACTATGTCGGAATCTTTGCCGACATCAGCGTGCAGAAGGAAAACGAGGCGCGACTGGAGAAGCTCGCCCATTACGATCCCTTGACCGGGCTGCCCAACCGCACCCTGCTCGGTGACCGACTCCACATGTCAATCGCTCTCGCCCAGCGGAACAAGCACCAGCTTGCCGTCTGCATGCTCGATCTCGACGGTTTCAAGCGCGTCAACGACACCCTGGGTCATGCCGCCGGCGATCAGTTGTTGATCGACTTCGCCCAGCGCATGCGCAACGAGTTGCGCCAGACAGATACATTGGCCCGTCTCGGCGGCGATGAGTTTGTCTTCCTGATCAACGAATTGAAGAATTTCGATGAGTGTTTCGAGATCATTCACCGGATCATTCATAGCGCTAGCCAGCCCTACCTGCTGGGCGATGAGGTTGCCGAGGTTTCGGCCAGCATTGGCATCACGCTCTACCCGGATGATGGCGCCGACCCCGATCTGCTCCTGCGCCACGCCGATCAGGCCATGTACATCGCCAAACTAAACGGCGGCAACCGTTACTTCATGTTCGACCCGCTGAAGGATCAGGCGGTGCGGGCCGAGCGCACGGCGCTCGGCCGCCTGCAACAAGCCCTCGATAACGGCGAATTTGAAATGCACTACCAGCCGAAGGTCGACATGCTGCACGGCTGCGTAATCGGTGCCGAAGCATTGATTCGCTGGCGCCACCCGGAACGCGGCCTGCTTCTGCCGGGCGAATTCCTGCCGTTGACCGAAGACACCGATTTCGCCATCACGCTCGGCGAATGGGTCATCGCCCAAGCGATTCAGCAACTGAACAGTTGGCACGAGCAAGGCCTTGAACTTACCGTCGGGATCAATATTGCACCGCGTCACCTGCAGCAACCGGATTTCGCCCAGGGTCTGGCGCGCCTGCTCGCGCCCTACCCCGACCTGCCGACCCGACTGATCGAACTGGAAATTCTCGAAACCGCGGCACTGCATGACATGACCCATGCCGCCGAAGTCATCGCCGCCTGCCAGCGCATGGGCGTTGCCTTCGCCCTCGACGATTTCGGCACCGGCTATTCCTCGCTGCTATATCTCAAACATCTGCCTGCCGACACGCTGAAAATCGATCAGTCGTTCGTCCGCAACATGTTGCACGATCCAGAAAACATGGCCATTGTCAAAGGCGTCATCGGGCTGGCGGTCGCCTTCAATCGCAAGGTGATTGCCGAGGGCGTCGAATCCCTGGCGCATGGCGATGCGCTGCTCGAGATCGGCTGTACCCAGGCGCAGGGCTACGGCATTGCCCGCCCGATGCCGGCGGAACAATTTCCAGACTGGGTCAAC
>CAZLPR010000135.1:0-1412 GCA_964561415.1 uncultured Dechloromonas sp.
GGCGTCGCCACCGGCAAACTACCCGCGCCCTGAAAACAGGCCAGCCATTGCTCCGGCGCGAAGCGAAATGTCTCATCGGGCAGCGCCTCACTGCCATGCAACGAAAATTGCGCCGTGCTGCACCCCAGGGGTGCTTTCTCCGGGGCGCGGTCAACCCATTTTTCCCGGCATTTTTCCGCCAGTTCGCACAGTGTCGTATGCAGTAACTTATCGGTTTCATCGAGGCAGCGATCACCATGCCGCGCTGCCCGCCAGGCGATGAAGGCCGATTTTTCCGGCATCAGGCCGAGCGCCAACGGCCAATCAAGGAGCAGTCGCCAGAAATTTTCATGCAGCATTTCTGTCCATAGCCGGGCGCTCCGGGTCGGCTCAGGCGTTTCGCCGGCCGCCATCGCCAGCGCAGCCTGGCCGGCAAACCGCTGTGCTTCAGCGCAAAGGGTGTAGATGAGCGGTAGCGATTTGACGACGGCGCTGGCCGGCTGGCCGATAAAAAACGGCGTCACGGGCGGCCGCTGCAAGCGCACATCAAGCCCGCTCAAGCCATCCGACGCCGACCATTGCGCCCGAACTATCAGTAATCCAGCCGAAATCACCAGCGTCGCCCGAGCCTGCGATCAGATGCTCGTCAGTAGCGAGAGCTCGCGCTCAAGCAACATTTCGTCGCCCAAATTGAGGGCGACCAGCCGCCGCAGGTGCGTCACGCTATCAAGGTCGATTTCGACACAGGCCAGCCCGTAGTACGGGCCTTGGTGGTGCACGATGGTGGATTCCATGCGGATCACCGCGCCAGCGTCATCGAGCTGAACTCTCAGCGTGCAACGGCTGCCGACAGTGACGAATAAATTGCCTTTGGGCCGAATCAGGGCGCCTTTCAGCGAAAGATCAACCAGCTCGACCACCAAGTCGGCATCAGGGAGAAAAAGACGCGCCTCGGCCGCAAAATGAATACGCGAAAACTGGCGGCGATTCTGGCTCATCTTGGTCTCCTGCTGTTATTTGCTTTTTATGTTACCCCAAAGCAGTTTGTGCAACTGCATCTGAAAGCGCACATTGAGGCCGTCTTCGAGGATCCATCCGGCCAGCGCCGGCGCCTCGATCAAACCCTGGGCCGGGGAAAAAAGGACCGGGCAAAGTGCATCCAGTTGGCGTTCGCGCAAAACCTGACGGGCCCATTCGTAATCGCGGCGCGATGCAATGACAATCTTGATTTCGTCACGCGGATCAAGCAGTGCCAGATTTTCCCAGCGGTTTTTCGCCGACTCGGCGGAATCCGGCGCCTTGAGGTCCATGATGCGCGCCACGCGCCGGTCGACCGCTGCAATATCAAGCGCGCCGGAGGTTTCCAGCGAAACCTCGTAGCCGGCATCGCACAGCGCCGCAAGCAGCGCCAGGCATTCTTTCTGGGCCAGCGG
>CAZLPR010000135.1:1428-5639 GCA_964561415.1 uncultured Dechloromonas sp.
CACGCAGACCTGGCGCGCTGGATATTTGGCGACTTCAGCCAGCACCGACTCGATCGTTGCCGCTTCACCACCGCTAAAACTATAGGTCGTATCGCACCAGCTGCAGCGCAGCGGGCAACCGGTGAGCCGGACAAACACTGTCGGCAGCCCGACCCGCGAAGCTTCCCCCTGCAGGGAGAAGAAAATTTCCGTCAGACGCAAAGCCACTTATTTTTTCTTCAGGCGCTGCCGGGCAGTTTCGGCGGCCGGGGCTGTCGGATATTTGGCCATCACCGTTTCCAGCGCCTGCTTGGCGCCCTTCCTGTTGCCCAGCTCCTGCTGACAAGTCGCAATCGCCAGCCAGGCATCCGGCGCCTTGGCGCTCTCGGCATATTTACTGGTAACAACGCCTTGCGCTTCTATCGCCTTCTTGCAATTGCGCTGGGCGTACCAGGCATTGCCCAGCCAATATTGGGCATTCGGCGCCAGTGAGCTGGTCGGATATTTTTCGACAAATGCGGCAAAAGCGGCGGCGGCGTCCTTGTATTTGCTCGCTTTGAACTGACTCAAAGCGGCTTCATACGCTTGCCCTTCCTGGGCCGGATCGGCGGCCGCTGCCGAATTTTGCTCATTTCCCGCGTCGACCGCAGCGACAGTTTCAAACTTGCGCAGACGCGTATCGAGATCGACATAAAAATCCTGCTGGCGCTTTTTCGCCGTTTCCAGCTCGAAATTCAGGGTTTCAATCTGGCCGCGCAGACGGGATATTTCATCCGCCTGGCGCTGGATCTGACTCGCCAGCTCCAGCTGCGCCTTGGCCTGCTGGTCAAAACGTGCCTCCGTCCTGATCTTTTGGTCAGTGATCTGACGACGCGCTTCTTCGTCGTCAAATACGCCGGCCTGAGCCTGGGTTGCAGTCAGGGCAGCGATCATAAGAACATGGCGGAGGCGACGCATGATCAGAACTCGCCGCGGCCGTCAGCAGCCCGGTAGAGGATGTCGGCACGACGATTTTCGGTCCAGGCCGCTTCGTTATGACCGTCATTCTTCGGCTTTTCTTCACCCAGGCTGACCGATTCAACCTGGTCTTCCTGCGCGCCGAGCAAAACCAGCGAACGCTTGACGGCTTCAGCCCGCTTCTGGCCAAGCGACAAGTTGTATTCACGGCTGCCGCGCTCGTCGGTATTGCCCTGGAGCAGCACCTTGAAACCGCGATGGGCAACCAGATACTTGGCGTGCGAGGCGACCAGATCGCGGTACTCGTCCTTGACATCGTACTTGTCGAGATCGAAGTAAATGCTGCGCTTGGCCAGCTTGCTCTGCGCATCGGTCAGCTCACGCGGCAAACCGTTGGCATCCAGACCGTCCGCCACCACCGGGGTAACGGCAGTGTTCGCGCCGCTGCGCGACTCAACCGGCGCACCTGCATTTTCATCAGGAATCGGGGTCGAGCTGCAGCCAACGACCAGGGCTGACAACAAGGCGGGAATCAATAGTTTTTTCATGAAGATCTCTTAAGGTTAAAAAGGATGGTGTTTTATTGAGAAAACGGACCCCAGGCTGGTTCCCGCACATCACCTGCGGCCACCGAGAGGCGTTGCTTGATCCTGCCATCGCTGGAAACAGCCGATAGTACGCCGCGCCCGCCGACTTCCGTGGCGATCAGGATCATGCGGCTATTGGGGGCAAAACTGGGTGATTCGTCTTTATTGGAGTCCGTCAGTACCTGCATTTGACGGCTGGCAATATCCATCACCGCCAGTTGGAAACGACCTTCGCGACGCGTGATGAAAGCCAGACTACGACCGTCGGCCGAAGGACGCGGCGAAACGTTGTAGCTGCCTTCGAAGGTAACGCGCTGAGCATCGCCGCCGTTGACACCGGTCCGATAAATCTGCGGGCTGCCGCCCCGGTCCGAGGTGAAATAAAGGCTGGCGCCATCCGGCGAATAACGCGGTTCGGTATCGATCCCGCCGGAACGGGTCAGACGCTGCAAACCGCTGCCGTCGGCATTGACCGAATAAATTTGCGAGCTGCCATCCTTGGAAAGCACCACCGCCAGCTGGCTGCCATCGGGCGACCAGGCCGGCGCCGAATTGGAGCCTTTGAAATTAGCCACAATATGGCGCTTGCCGGTGGCCAGCGAATGCACATAAATCACCGGTTTTTTCTTTTCGAAAGAAACATAAGCCAGCTTGCTGCCATTCGGCGACCAGGACGGCGAGATGATCGGCTCGGCCGAGGTCAGCGCGGTAGCCGCGCCCTGGCCGTCAGCGTCGGCGATTTGCAGCAAGAACTGGCCGCGGGATTTGACGACATAAGCAATCCGGGTCGAGAAAACGCCCTTTTCGCCGGTCAGCTTTTCATAAACAAAATCGGCAATCCGGTGACCGGCAGCGCGCAATTGATCAGTACCGGTCAGGTAGGCAGCACCGCCCAGGGAGACTGCTTTCTGCGTGTCGTAAAGCCGGAAACGCGCCTCCATCCGGCCATCCGGGCTACGCGCAACACTGCCTGCGACGAGCGCATCGGCGCCTTTGGACTTCCAGTCCGGGTGATCGATCGATGCATTTTCATCGAGCACGACGCCCGTTGTATCGACCAGCTTGAACAAGCCGCTGCGCTCGAGATCGGAACGCACTGTCGCGGTAATGACGCGCGAAGCAGTCGGCTCGCCGAGCAGATCGGCAATCGCCACCGGAATCCGGTTGGCCCCGGCACCGGTAATTTCGATCGCAAGCTGGGCTTGGGCGAATCCTGCGGTCAACAAGGAAAAAGCCAGGAAAATGCGGCGGGAGATTCTTTGCATTGTCTTCATTTTCAATAAGTTTCGGCGGATTTTACTCTTCAATCGGCTTGTAATTAATCGTCAACTCACGCTCAAAAAGCGCCGAGTCATCAGGTTTTGGCAAAGGCGATGATTTCAGAATGGCGCGCTCAATTGCTGCATCGAGACCTGGGTTGCCGCTGGAACGCTTCAACTTGACCGCCAGCACCTCACCCGTGGGCAACTGTTTAAGCTCGAATATGGCTTCCGGATTACCCTGAATCCCTGGCGGCAGCATGATATTGCCGCGTATCTTGTTGCGAATTTTGGTCGCGTAGGCCTCGAGTCCACGCCGATTGGACGATGCCCGCCGCTCGTTTTCAGCCTGCGCCAACAGACGATCCCGCATCGCGCTATCCTTGCGCTGGCGCTCTTCGCGCTCCAGGATCTCCTTGAACGGATCGACCTTCGGCTTGACCTCGGGTTTCGGCTCCGGCTTTTTTGGTTCCGGTTTTTTCGGCTCGGGCTTTTTCGGTTCAGGCTTCGGCGGCTCGGGCTTCGGTTCCGGCTTTTTCGGCTCGACCTTGGGCGGCTTTTTCTCTTCCTTGATCACGATATCCGGCTTTTTGACCGGCAAAGGTTCAGGTTTCGGCACCGCCTTGGGCAAGGGTTTCGGTGGTTCGGGGATGACTTCCGGCTTGGGTGGCGGCGGCGGTGGCAAAGCCTGGGTGGCAGGCATCGGCCGGCTCGACCATAACTCGACTTCCATCACCTCCGGCTGGCTGCGCTTCCATTGCACCCCGAGAAAAAGTGCCGCAATCAGCCCGGCGTGCACCATGACAGTGAACGCCAGTGCGTATTTCTTGCCGGGCTCTTCGGGGCGCTCGAGAATCATGCTGACTATTTGCTGCCTGTTTCCAGAGCTACTTTTTGAAAGCCTGATCGCTTGACCTCGTCCAGTACATCAATAATATTTTTGTACTGAGTCTCCTTGTCGCCGGCGATTAAAACAGGCGTTGCTTCATCGCTCGCCTTCAAGCTGGCCAACTCCACTTTCAACGCCTTGATGTCCTTGATTTTTTTCTGCTTCCCATTGGTATCAAAAACAGACAAGGCACCATCATTTTCAATTTGAACCTTGACGAATTTAGGCGGCTTCACTGGCGCAGCCGCCGTTGACGGCAAATCTACCGAACCCGTCATCATCGGTGTCGTCACCATGAAAATAACCAGCAACACCAACATGACGTCAATGTAGGGCACAACGTTGATTTCATTTTTTAGGCGGCGCTGACGCATGGCTTAACGCATCTGCCGTTGCAAAATATTGGAGAACTCTTCCATGAACGACTCGTAGCGCGTCGATAGACGGTCAATATCGTGCGAAAAATGGTTGTAGGCCAGGACGGCAGGAATCGCTGCGAACAGGCCGATGGCGGTGGCGACCAGCGCTTCGGCGATACCC
>CAZLPR010000136.1:0-5631 GCA_964561415.1 uncultured Dechloromonas sp.
GCCCACTCAGCCTGCCAGTAGAGTCGCCGACTTACTGCCGCATCGCTGGCAGCTCAAAATCGCTTCCTGCTGATACTGCGGGAGTGGGTTTGCCACCCGCTTACGCTTTGGTGGCGCAGAAGATCAGCAATTTCTTTCATCGAAGCATCCGGGCAACTCTCCAGATGGGACTTCAACCCGCCAGATTTACTGCGATTACTGTGAACTCGCGGAGTCGACTGCGAAATCGTCCTTGTGAACGCCACAAATACTGTATAAACTACTGTATATCGTATTATAGGAGATGCTGCCATGTGCGGACGCTACGAACTGAAGGCTAAGGCCCGGGAATTGAACAAGCAATTTCCGACGCTACGTCTTGGTCAAAGCGATATGCCCGGCAGCAGCGAAATTCGCCCCACCGACCCGGTACTGATCATCACCAGCGACGCCAACGGCTATCAGGGCAGCAAAGCACGCTGGGGACTGGTCGGCCATTTTCTTGACCACGCCCCGCACAGCCCGCTGATCAATCTGCGTAGCGAAGGTCTCACCGTCAAACCCTTCTACAGCAAGATCCTCAAACGCCACCGCTGCCTGATCCCGGCCACCGCCTTCTACGAATGGCAATCATTCGCTGGCGGCAAACAGAAAATCAGGATCAGCCGGCCAACCGGTGAAACCCTGATGTTTGCCGGCATTTTCGACCACCACCCAAATGCCGGCACCACCTGCGCCATCCTGACTACTGCCGCCGATACAACAATCTGCGCCATCCACCAGCGCATGCCACTCATCCTTGGCCGTGAAGAAAGCAGTTTCTGGCTAGACGACTATGCGGAGTTCCCCGACAGTGAGTTTGAGACGCTGCTGCGAATACCGGTCCAGCCGTCGCTGAACATCGAGGCAGTCATTGAAGAAGCACCATCGCCGCAGTTGTCGCTGGTTTTTACATAACCACTGGCGGCTTAAACAAGGAAACCTCAGTTCACCGCTTATCCGTTCCCGGCAATTCATGATTTAGCCAATAGCTGCGGTCGACGCCAAAAAATAGGCAAAATCCAAAACACCACAGGCAGCTAGCCGCGTATCCTTGGCACCCGCGCCAGCCATTCGCCCCACCATGTCCACCGAGCTTTCTCCTCGTGCCGAACGCTTCTTCCTGCTGACACTAGCCGGCATTCAGTTCAGCCATATTCTCGATTTCATGATCATGATGCCGCTCGGGCCGATCCTGATGCAGGCTTTTGGCATCGGTACGCACGAGTTCGGCTTGCTGGTAGCGTCTTACAGTTTCAGTGCGGCAATTTCCGGCCTGCTGGCGGCGACCTTTGTCGATTTATTTGAGCGCAAGCGGATGCTGTTGATCTGTTTTGCCTTGTTTGCACTGGCGACCTTGGCTTGCGGCCTGGCGCCCGGTTATTCGACGCTGATCCTGGCGCGTGGCTTGGCGGGAGTTTTCGGCGGCATCATGGGCGCGATGATTCACACCATGATCGGCGATGCCATACCGTTTTCCCGGCGGGCACGGGCGAGCGGCATTGTATCGAGCGCCTTTTCGCTTTCAACGATTGCCGGCGTACCCTTGTCGCTGTGGCTGGCCAACCATCTCGGCTGGCGGGCGCCCTTCATCTTGATTGCAGGCCTGAGCGTGGTCTTTCTTGCGGTCGGTCTGCGTTTCCTGCCCGAATTACGACATCACCTGAGCAAAGAGAAGCCGGCCCATTTGTTATCAGCGACCTTCAGCGTACTCGGCGACGGCAACCATCTGCGCACCCTGCTATTTTCAGCACTGATCATTTTTTCCGGCTTTACGGTCATTCCCTACATCACCATTTATGCGGTGAATAACGTCGGCATCGCCCAGCATGATATTCCCATCGTCTATCTGGTCGGCGGTTCGGCCACCTTCATCAGCGCCCGATTAATCGGGCATTGGGCCGACAAGTACGGCAAGGTCGAGGTCTACCGCCGGGTCGCGCTGCTGGCTACGTTACCTTTACTGGTGCTCCCACAGGTTGGAGTGGTGCCACTGTGGGCCTGGCTAATCTGCTCAGCCAGCTTTTTCGTACTCATCTCGGGGCGCATGATTCCCGCCATGGCGATCATCGCCTCCTCCGCTCAACCCAAGCTGCGCGGCACTTTCATGTCATTGAACGGCACCGTGCAGTCCCTGGCCATGGGCCTGGCCAGCACGCTCGCCGGCTTTCTGATCACACTGGATGCCAGCGGCCGCATTATCGACTACCCGTTAGTCGGCTACGTCGCCCTCACGGCGAATCTGCTGGCAATCTGGTTTGTCTCGCGCATTGTGATGCACGGGCGAAACGTCTGAATTCCACCCCAAACTGCGGCTCGGGCAAAGCGCCGAACATCACTGCGCTGCAGAGAAATCAACTCAGCGTAAAATTCCCATTAGCGTAAGACAGGGCGAATTCACTCAGGTAGCGCCCATTTCTACAAAGGCTAAGACATGCTCGACAATCTGGCGGGATTTTTCATCCAATGGGGCATCACTTCGTTTTCCCTGTGGGTAGCGAGCCTGTTATTCAACGGCATCCGGTTTTCCAGTGCCTCGGCACTGATTATTTCGGCGCTGCTCCTTGGGTTTGCCAATGCCGTACTTCGGCCGCTATTGTTCATCCTGACTTTGCCGTTAACACTGCTGACACTCGGCTTTTTTCTGCTGGTAATCAATGCCTTGATGCTATTACTGGTTTCCCGGCTGGTCAGTGGTTTCAAGATTTCTGGCTTCTGGACGGCCTTGTTTGCCAGCCTGTTTATTTCACTACTAAGCATCGTCTTGAGTTCACTCGGACCCAATGCGGAGATGACCATTTACCGGATGCCGCACCATTCACCACAGACGATATCGATGTAAGCCATTGCTCGATGCTTCGCTGCTGGCCAGTCGTTTACGGCCGAGGAAATCGCGCTTGAACTTCAGCGCCGCGCTCGCTTGATTAAGTGTGACTGACACGCAAAACAGGCCACTGGGAAGATTTACGAAGTCGACCACCTGATTTAATGCAGGCATAAAAAAACCGGGGAAACCCGGCTTTTTCATTTTCAGCTTTTGGACCTAATGTCCGCCCATGATCGTACTGACCGCAATATCCTCGTCGATCTCCGGCCAGTGCACACCAATCCCTTTGCCAATTAACCGCCAGTGCTTCCGTTGATCGGGCGAAGCATCGCGCAACCGTGGAAACCACTCCAGTGGTGCAGAAATCTCCCGGCCATCAGCCAGAATGAAATGCAATGCCGCCTCATCCACGCTGATATCCACCGCATGGGAGTCCAGCTTAACGGCCAAAGTGCTCATTCCATTTCTCCAAAAAAATCACTCGATGCTCAATCACCATAGCCCTGACCTTCGTTAGCTCCTGACTGCGAAAACCTTCCGACATAGCCAGATCGACAGGGTTCAACCAATACTTCGCCACCTTGTCGCCATGCTCGATATGGATATGCGGAGGCTCCGATCCCTCCCCACTGAAGAAGAAAAACCGGAAACCATTCAAATAAAGGACAGTAGGCATGGAAACAGTCTATCGCCAAACCGTAGTTACTCAAAACACCGAACAAGACCGGTCGGCACGTCTAGCGCCGTGAGTGTCGGCGGCGGCGTCAAAAGTTTGGCGCGACACCGCGCAGGGAGCCAAGTCAGCTTGTTCGACCAGTATCAAATTCGGTCAGGCATAGACAAGACTGAGCAGCGGGTCCGGTGCCGGTGATCATTGAAAGGGGACAAGCCTCGACCCCCTTCACCACCCTAAAAACCAGGTTTTGACCGCTGACCAGGCAGCCGCCGTCGCGATAATTGCCCACAGGCTGCTGATATTGTTCTTAAATATAAAAAGATATAGTTCCGATTCACGGGTGAATCGTATAGAACATTCACGGGTGAATCGTACGCGCCTATTTTTTTGGCAGCTTTTTTGCCAGGCTGGGCGCGATCCTGGCAAAAAGTTCAGCGCCTAGCTGGTGGTGGTATGCATCAGCATCACTCTCGCTTGACGCACGAACGGGCAGCAAAGAGGCCTCCATGGACGCTTTGAGCGTCTTTGATTTGTCGTCCCAGACGAACCCTACGCCTGGGATAATTTCGACCTCAGCCCATGTCTTTTCGTCGTGTTCACCAATCTTGAGCGACTGGTTGATTCGATTGAGCTGGCCGCGCAGATTGGCGGGAACATAGTCAATCACCACGAAGCACATCACGCGCCCGGCAAGCCTCACGGCAAGACGTTCTCGGGCGATATAGGTCTGGCCTTTGCGCTTGAATTTCGAGCCAGCGATAACGCGAAGGATGTGAGCCTCCTCAAGCACCTTTACTGCCCGAGTTACCGTAGGCTGTGACACACCTATTTTTTTGCCGATTTCGCGCATACCTGGCCAGGCTTCGCCGGCCGCAAAGTCCGCGTAGCACTTGATGACTGACCAGACGGCATAGGCGTTGACGCCAATCTCGGCGACGATGCCAGATGTGAACATATCGCGCTGCAGGGTCTGGAATGTTGCGTCGATTTCGCCATCCATCACTCACACCCCCACCTTGCGTGGGCGCCCTCTCCCTCTACGAGGCGCATCCTGCGCCGCCACAGACACTGGGGCTGGCGCCACAACTTGAGGCTGGGACTGGGGTACAAGCCCCAACTCGGAGTCGATATAGGCGGCAACGTCGACGATCCGGTAATACTTCCGTCGCCCAAAGCGGACAGGTCGGATGGGGAAACCATCACCAGCATTGTTGAGCCTTTTATGCGCGATACCGAGTACACCAGCCAGCGCATGTGCGTCAAGAAAAAGGGAGGTCGGAAAGAGGGTTTGGAGTTGGTGAAGCGATGAAACTGGAGCGGTAGTAGCCATTTGCTGAATTCCCGTGTAGCGGGAACGCGCAAAGGCTATATTTAACTGAGTCTGATCTCAGGAGCCGCGTGCGCGCTCCCGCATTGATCTAAAAGTGGATTGATCAATGCGGGAGTGGCGGAAGGTGCGCCGGGACGGCGTGGGGTTTGCCGTGGGTTTGTGACGCCAGGCGGCGTGATCGGAGGTGAGTCGGCGATGGAGAACGATGAAATAGCGATTTCAAGTTGCTCTTGCTGCAATTGCTCGTCTGTTGCTTCAGCAGATAACTCTGATTGCAGGGAGCGCATGTCGACGTCAAGGACTTTGAAAATCGGTTGACACTCTCTGACCTGGCACATCCTATCCATTGCCTTGCTCAAGCGAACACCTGCGTCCGTCTGCAGGTATACAAGACCTTGCTTTGCCGCCTCTTCGCTAGCGCCGGGCTGGAGATTCAGAAGATGAACATCCTCTGAATCTCGCCTCTTCAGGTGTTGAATTTTGTCGCGGAGCTGAAGCCAGAGAACACGCTGACACGAAAGAACCTGCGCGTTGCGCAGAGACAGGCGGTGCAGAGGTGCAGAGGGTGGCGACGGACAGAAGGCATTAGAATATTCGAACAGCAGCCGGCGGCGGTGTCAATAGGCATCGGCTACGCGACAAAACGGGGACACTTACACAGGGACACAGCAGGACAAACGGGGACACTTGAAAGCGCCCAAAGCCAATTACGCTTAATTTCAGTCGGGTATAAAAAAGAATCCAGAAAAAGAAAAACCCCACTAAACTTTTGATTTAGTG
>CAZLPR010000137.1:0-5629 GCA_964561415.1 uncultured Dechloromonas sp.
TTATGAACCATTCAACTTCTGCTGTCAAGCTCCGCTACTTTATTTCGCTTCGCCTAACTCTCTTTTTAAGATTTTAACTGGATTGATTTCAGCCAAAATCTTCCTGGTTGCGGGGGCAGGACTTGAACCTGCGACCTTCGGGTTATGAGCCCGACGAGCTGCCAACTGCTCCACCCCGCGTCAGTGAGAGGGCGCATTATCCAGACCCCCCGGTGTTACGTCAAGCACTATCTGAAACTTTAGAGATTTAGTTTTTCAGCCAGTCGATAAGCGTGGCCCACTGTTCTATGTCACGGCGATGCCTTGCCCTGGGTGAATCAAAGATTGTCGCCCCCGCTGCGGCGACATTGACATAATTTTGCGTATTTCTAATGTAGGCAACAATCGGGATATCAAAATGCGTAAGGAAATCTTCAAGCATTGTCGCCGCCTTGGTCCGAGGATCAACACGCATTGCCACAATACCAACCTTCGTGCGCTGACCTCGCATTTCGGTATGGATTGAATTCAGGAAATCTTCGGTAGCTGCCATGTCAAAAATGGAAGGCACCAAAGGTACAACCACCTTATCAACAGCACGCAGATAGTCGGTGAGCTTGTAACCCTGCAACCCAGCCGGCGCATCGACAACCACCCAGTCAGTTTCACCCGGTAAATTCACGCCAATCTGGTTGCCAGCAAAATAACCAGTCAATGGCGGCAAGGCAGCGTCGCGGAAAGCCATCCAACGGAGGGCTGATTGCTGGCGATCCAGATCACACAGGGTTGTTTTTTCTCCATTGTTGGCAAAATAGCCCGACAGATTTGTCGCCAACGTCGTTTTACCCGCCCCGCCCTTCGGATTTGCCACCAGAACTGCACGCATACACCCTCCCTATTATTTTCCTGACTTATTATATTCGCCCCCTCAAGGGTGTCCTAGATGCATAAAATATCGAGGATCAATTAAACGAAGCAAATTACAAACTATGGTTACCAAGGTTGCAAGTGATCGGCAAGGCATCCAGTCAATCGAAGTTGGATTTCGATTGCTCAACGTTCTGGCAGCAACCAACCGCCCAATGATGTTGCGCGACATTGCCAAAGGCGCTGGGATGCCTGCTGCCAAGGCACATCGTTATATGGTGAGTTTTTTGCGAGTTGGCATCATTGAGCAGGATGCCGGTAGCGGACGCTATGATCTTGGCGCATACGCACTGGAATTGGGACTTTCCGGACTTGGAAGACTAGACCCGGTTCGGTTCTCTGGGCCAATATTGGACTCCTTATGTGAAGAAATTCAGGAAACGGTTGCCCTCGCGGTTTGGGGAAACCGTGGCGCAACCATTGTCCGAATCGTTGACGCCGGCGCACCGGTAACGATCACCCTTCGGGCCGGGACTGTATTACCACTGAGTAGCTCAGCAACTGGACGCGCCTTTTCTGCCTTCTACCGCTCGCCGTTTTTAAAAAAGATGCTGGATGATGAATTGCACGCGGTTGCCGATGCTAGCAAAACGGCCATTACGACCATCCGACGCCAACTTGAAAAATCATTAACCGAGATCCGCACCCATGGCATTGCACGAGCGACGGGTAGCCTGACGCCTGGTATTAATGGTTTCAGCGTCCCGGTCCATGACCATACCGGCAGCATGGTGGCAGCGATTACTGCACTTGGATCAATGGGTGAGTTCAATGCCGAATGGGATAGCCCGGTCGCAACAGCGATGCTCTCCGCGGCCAGGCACTTATCCCATCGCCTTGGATACAACTCGGTACCGGTATAAATCCAGCCAGCCTCCGCCAAGGGCATGGACGCGGCTTCATTAAACTACCCGTTTTCAGGTATTATTTTCCACCACCCCGATAGATAGCATCTCAAGGTTTATTGAGATTAAATTTATTCAGGGGGCATTAAATGCAAGTTACGCCGCGATTAGGTATTTTGCCGCGAAGAGGCTGCGTTGTCGGCACATTGGCCTTGATTTGCAGTGGCCTCGCCCAGGGTGCGGCGCTTTCGACGGATCAAGAGCAAGCCCTGCGAATAGAGATTGCCGCACAGACGAAGCAACTCGAGGCTCTCCGCCAGCAATTACTCGAGGCTGATGCCAAGTTACGGGAAATTCGGCAGGCACTGGGTACTGATGCTTTGCGTACAACCCGCGGCGGCACCAGCACGCAAGGTTTGATCAAAGATTCTGAAGCCTACCAGTTGGCTCAGACATCGCCCACCCCGCCAGCAGCAGCCCCAACTGCCAGCAAAGAAAGCCGACCACAACAAGTGGCGCAGATTTTTGAACAACCCGGCGTATTGACCCCCAAAGGCAAGATCGTTTTGGAGCCTGGGTTGCAATATGCTTACTCGTCGAGCAACCGTGTATCTCTTGTTGGCTACACCATCATTCCAGCATTGACAATTGGCCTCATTGACGTTCGTGAAGTCAAACGCAACACACTCACCGGCACAATGACGGGGCGCTGGGGTCTGACCAACCGACTGGAGCTGGAAGTCAAACTGCCCTACGTCTATCGCTCTGACGATCAACTAACCCGTCCGCTCAACCTGGGTGCCGGACGTGATGATCTCTTCTCAAGCACCGGCAACGGCATTGGCGACGTTGAAGTGACTGGGCGCTACCAACTTAATGACGGTGGAATTGACAAACCTTACTATATTGGCACGCTGCGCTTCAAGAGCCGTACCGGCAAAGACCCCTTTGAAGTATTAACCGATACCGCGACCGCGCCGGAACTTACCACCAACCGGATTGAAACTGAACTACCCACGGGTTCCGGCTTTTATACCTTACAGCCGGGTGTTACTGTGCTCTACCCAACAGACCCTGCCGTTTTCTTTGGCAGCCTGAGCTATCAATACAATTTCAAGCGCTCGGGAGTGACAATGAACACCACGCAAGGGCCAGAGAGCCTCGGTGACATCGAACCGGGAGGCGTCCTCGGATTCAACTTTGGCATGGGGTTGGCGCTCAACGAAAAATCATCGTTCAGCATTGGCTACGATCACTCTTCGGTGGGCAAGACCAAGATCAATTCGGCGCTAGCCATCAACGCTGTTCGCACCCAGTTGGGCACCTTGCTTATCGGCTACTCCCAGCGTCTGAACAGTTCAAGCTCACTGAACCTTTCAGTCGGCGTCGGGGTAACGAGAGACACACCGGATGTCACACTCGGCCTCAGATTGCCAGTCTCGTTCTGAAAGCCAGCCGCCTTCTTTAACAAGGCAAAACAAATGGGCCGCAATTGCCCATTTGCTGTATTTCTTGCCTAAGAATACGCTCAGTGCCGCAACGAACTGACAATACCGCTCTGAATAGCTGACTGTACAGACATTGCACGTACCGCCTGCATGCTATTAACAGTCGCGTTGATCGTCGTCACATTCTGAATACGTTGATCATTCAAGCTGTTCTGGATCACCGTTCCCGCCATATTCGAGGCAATTGTCGTCGCGATATTATTGCCGCTTCCATTTTGAATAATGCCGAGGGCGCCGGCAGCACCGGGCGCCAGGGTGGCCGGTGAAAGGCCACCGCCGACAGCCTGCTGCAGATCCTTTAGATTTAACGTGGTTGAAGCAATCAACTCACCATTGATATAAACCGCACGCTCAATGCCAAAGGAAAACTTTAGCCCTGTACCATCCAACTCAAAACCACCGCGAATGTCGTCAAGAGATCCGGCATCCAGCGCGGCAAGTGATTGCCCTAACGGATATTGATCGCCGTCAACAAATGCTGCACTCGTTGAAACAAGCACCGCACCATACTCGGAAGCCATAACGGAGACGACCGGTATGGCCTCCGGTATTTCAACAAGGGTAAAAAGCATTTCATCATCCACCGAGGCAACCGGGAATGGCTGAACAGCCTGGCATTCGGCCGGTGCACTGTCATCCAGAGGCCAGTCAGCAAGGGCCAACAACTCAGGCGCCGCTTCAAGCGCCCGCCGCCTGGCTGATTCGCAAGCCCGCCCCCTTTCAGCCGCAAAAGCGACGCCAGCCCGCAACGGCCCATCGTTCCACAACTTGCGATCACTGGCTTCTGCAATAGAAACCTGAAAAATTTTCTCCAATTGCTTCATTTCAAAGCCACTAGCCATCAATTGCACAGACAAGCCGGCTCCGCACATCAGCAACATTTTCGAGAGTTGGGCGCGGAAGATCATGGTGATGTCCATTAAAAGTCGGCGGGGCCGCGCTTACCCAAACCCAGGTCGGCGCCACTGCGGTAAATGCCCTGGTTAATCGGGCTGGCCGGCGCGGCATTCCAGTCCAGATCCGCGTTAAAGCGAGCCAAATTCTGCTTGTTCTTGATAATGAACAAAATTTTGTTGACCGACATTTCCTCAAACTGTTTTTTCGACACCGCACGTGTGCCAGTCGATGGATCACCCATCAAAACACGACCGTCACGCAGCCCCTTGAGAACCACAAAATGGTAATAGCCGCGTTCCTTGATCAACGCAATCGCCGGCACCTTGGCGATGGCCAGTTTATCAACATCGGCGACATAGCCATCGGACTGAAAATCGCGCGCCGCCAGATAGCGTTTGATATCCAGCAGCGAAAAGCCTTCTTTCTTGATTTTCGCCTTATCCCCACGCGCGAACATTTCGCGGAAGACCTCCTGTTCGGTCACCGGAAAAGCGTAATGATGCGTCAGCAAAGTCGCCAATGCCGCTGAACCACAGCTGAAATCGTATTGCTGGTGGACGGTTTTCTGAAAGCGCATACCCTTCATGCTGACCACCGGCACCGAAAAAGCACCGCCCGCCTGCACCGGAATCTCTGCCGCCGCCCCCGAACCTGCCGCAGCAGGCGTTGCGCCGGCAAGAAGGGAGAGGAGGCAGAGCGTCCGAATTAATGCGGGAAACATTATTGAACCTGCAAATTAATAATCGTGGGATTCTGGATCAACACGTTGTTTCCAGAGTTTTGCACCACGGTCGAAAAGCCTGCCGCGCCGGCAAAAGACCCTTCGGTAATCCAGTTACTACCCGTCGTCAGGTTGGATGCCTGGTTATTGCTGACCAAACCATCGCTCTTGATATCGTTGAGATAAAGATCGGCCCCACCCCGAGAAATCGCCAGTTTTTCACTGTCGACCGCAGCGCTGCCAAACATATCAGGAGCAACTTCAATCATTGCCGGTTGTTGCGCAACCGCCTCTTCTGCACTGGCCTGGAAGGGCCAGAAAGCAGCATAGGCAACCACGGCGCCGACAATCAACCAACGGGAATGCTTAGCTAGCTTCACGTCGCTTCCCCTTTCCTTGGGTCAAAAAGCCTCGGGGCTGTGGCCCGAGGCTGGTCAGCACTTAAATTACTGCCCGCCAACGTTCAAGTTGGACTGAACATTGACGGCTGTTTGCACCAGCGAGTTAATGCCGCTGTTCTGGACCGCCACCATGAGACCGGCGGCGGATTGCCCGACGCTGGTCATGTTGTTGGACATATCGAACACGCCAGCATCGACTGTGTTGGTGCCACCATTGCCACCGGCACCACCGAGCGCACCGTTGCCAACCGCGCCTGCACCACCGAGGCCACCTTCGCCGACAGCACCATCGCCGCCAACTGCACCGACCGCACCATCACCACCGGTGCTGTCGCCACCAGCTGCACCAGC
>CAZLPR010000138.1:0-3335 GCA_964561415.1 uncultured Dechloromonas sp.
TGGCGGCATTATTTTAGGGAACACATGGTTCGCATCCAGTTCGCGATTGACCTTCATTACGAACTACTTTGCCCCGGCGCCGATTTTGTATTCAATATCCACGCCGCCCAAACCGCCAGCCAACTGGTCGTTAGCGAGCAATTGCAGATCAGCCAGCCGGTGCTATCGACGATCCAGACCAGCCCAATCACCAATGCGCGCTATCTGCGCCTGAGCGTCGACCGGGGTCCGCTCCATGTCACCTACGGCGCTACGCTCGATATTGACCACTATGTTGCCGACCCGGACAGCATTGGCGAAACGCCAATCGGCAAACTGCCCCTTGCCGCGCTGACCTACATTTACCCCAGCCGCTACTGCCAGTCGGACCGTCTCGGCATTCTGGCGATGAATGAATTCGGTCACCTGCCCAAGGGTTACCGTCGCGTTGAAGCGGTGCAAACCTGGGTGCGCCAGCAAGTCGCTTTCCGCTCGAACACCAGCAACTCGAACACCTCGGCGATTGATACGCTGACCGACCGCGTCGGCGTCTGCCGCGACTTTGCCCATCTGATGATCGCCATCTGTCGCGCCCTGAGCATCCCGGCGCGCTTCACTACCGGCATCGATTACGGCGCCGACCCCGCGCTCGGTCCAACCGACTTTCACGCTTATGTCGAAGTTTTCCTCGACAACCGCTGGTATCTGTTCGACCCGTCCGGCACGGCGATTCCGATGGGTTTTGTCCGCATGGGCACCGGTCGCGATGCCGCCGACGTTTCCTACGCGACGATTTTTGGCAGCGTCAGCTCACCGCCGCCGGTCATTACCGTCAGCGCCATTACCGAAGCCGGCCGACCGTGGGAACTGCCCCGCCATCGACCAGAGGCCCTTTCGACCGACGCTACGGTCAACAACATTTAACCCCCGATTTATAGACAGGAGAAATATCCTTGGCAAAAGAAGAACTACTTGAAATGCAGGGCGTCGTAAACGACGTGCTTCCCGATACCCGCTTCCGCGTGACGCTGGAAAACGGTCACGAACTGATCGCCTACACTTCCGGCAAGATGAAGAAAAACCACATCCGCATTCTGGTTGGCGACAAGGTCACGCTCGAACTCTCGCCCTACGATCTGAGCAAGGGTCGCATTACTTTCCGCCACATCGAAACCCGCGGCACCGGTACTGCACCGCAGCATCGCCGCCGTTACTGAGTCGCTAGCCGGCGAACTGCGCCCTTGCGTAAGTTACCGCGGGTGCTTTTCAGCCGACCGACCGGGCCGAAACTGGTAGCTGTCATCGTAATAGGCCGGGTCTTCACTTTCCGGCGTTACTCCGGGAATGCCGAGTACGGGGAGCGGCTGAAAATCGCGTGGTCGCAGATAACTGCCGCTAGCGAAATCAGCCGCCAAACGGCCGTCGACCGCAGCAATTTGCTCAGCCTGCGGCAGGGCGAGCCAGTCTTCACTGACCTCGTAAAGCACCGCCTTGGCGGTCAAGCCACGAAATGGCTGGAGTAGCTGCTCGTAGGTCGCGTGGCCGAAAATAATGAAGCGCATGGCACTGTGTACGTCAGCGCGGTGCTCGACGAACAGCTTTTTCCACTCAAAGGCGCGCAGCATTTCGAGCCGTTCTGGCTGGCTGGAAAGCACGACGATGCCGCACTCGTCAAAATGCGTCAGCGCATCGCGCCTCGTGCCGCGCGCTTCGCCGGCGGGGGTCATGCCTCTGATGTGACTGGCGCTGATCGCAATCTTGGTTTTGGTAAAGGTGAGCCAGACCAGCGCGTTGAAGAAGTCGTGCCAGTTATCGATCCTGGTTTCCACTTCGCCGTTTTCCCAGATACGGCATTCATAGGCCAGGCCATCCGCCTGCGGTGGCACGAAACGGATACGCTGGCCGTTTTCGCCATAAATGGGAAAGCGCTCGACCAATGCACGCAAGGCGGCACTATCCGGCGTGGCCGGCAATTGATCAAGCCAGGGGCGCAGTGGGGCAAAAAGCGGCGAGGCGTAGGGCAATCCGACGTTCACTCCGCTTCGGCGCCAGTTTCGTCCTCAGCCTTGTCGAAAACCAGCTCGCCTTTCTTGACGCGGAAAGTGCCCATTAACTGCCCTATGCCTTCAGCAGGCTCATCATCGATTTTGGCAAAACTCTCGCAGGTTTGCGTTTCGGTCGCATACAGGCGCTTGCCAGTCTTGACGATGAAGGCGCCGGACGGCACCCGGTAAATCTCAACCCGGCTGGTTGGCGTACCGGTGCCCAGGTTGTGCCGGCGCATGCAGTCGGGCATGCGCGAGACGACCAGGTATAAATTGACCTTGTTGTCCCAGAAATATGGCTGCTCGCGGATCAGCGACAAAACATGCTCGCGGGTATTGTCGATTTCATAAGTCGCGCCGTCGTTAACGCAGGCGCTGAGCAGCGGGAGGGCCAGTAGCGGTAAAAGAAGATGACGCAGGCGCATGGTTAAATTCCTCACAGCATTTTCCAGGGCAATGTTTCACCGGCCCGCAAGGGCACGATGCGATCGCCCGTGATGTACGGATAGTCGGCCGGCACCGTCCAGTTCTCTTTGACCAGCGTCACCGTGCCGCTATTGCGCGGCAAGCCGTACCAGTCCGGGCCATGGAAGCTGGCGAAGGCTTCCAGTTTATCCAGGGCGCCGACCTGTTCGAAGGCTTCGGCATACAGTTCCAATGCCGCATAGGCGGTGTAACAACCGGCGCACCCGCAGGCCGCCTCCTTGGCGCCTTTCGCATGCGGCGCCGAATCGGTGCCGAGGAAGAATTTCGGGTTGCCGGAAGTGGCGGCGGCCAGCAACGCCTGCCGATGCGTTTCACGCTTCAAGACCGGCAAGCAATACCAGTGCGGGCGCACGCCGCCCAGAAAGATGGCGTTGCGGTTGTAGAGCAAATGATGCGCCGTGATGGTGGCGGCTACGGTCGACGAGGAATTGGCGACGAATTCTGCGGCATCCTGCGTCGTGATGTGCTCCATGACCACCTTCAGCTTCGGGAAACGCTGGGTCAGCGGCAGCAATACCGTATCAATGAAGACTTTTTCCCGGTCGAAAAGATCGATCTGCGGATCGGTGGCTTCGCCATGCACCAGCAACGGCAGGCCGACACGCTCCATTTCGGCCAGGGTGTCATAGGCTTTTTCAATTGCCGTCAGGCCGGCATCGGAATTAGTCGTCGCGCCCGCCGGATAAAGTTTGACCGCTTTGACGAAACCGGAGGCAGCAGCCTTAACAATTTCGCTGGCCGGCGTGTTGTCGGTCAAATAAAGCGTCATCAGCGGCTCGAAAATTGCATCGGCCGGCAATGCATCCAGAATGCGCTGACGATAGG
>CAZLPR010000138.1:3347-5627 GCA_964561415.1 uncultured Dechloromonas sp.
CGTCACCGGCGGTTTCAGATTGGGCATGACAATGGCCCGGCCAAACTGGCGAGCCGTATGCGCTAATACAGAAACCAGCGCCTCGCCATCACGCAGATGGAGGTGCCAGTCGTCGGGGCGGGTAAGGGTAATTTGCATGATCTATCTCGCGACGTTTTGACCAATTTTAGCAGGGCGCTGAAGGCTCTTGCCGGCGATTGCTGAACGAGGCGTTTCCCACCCCGGAATATCCAGCGCGCTTTTCTCGATAACAATGCCGATCATCCCGCTCGTGCCTGACTTTCCTGCCACGCGGCAAATTCCAGTGGCCGCAAGCCGAAGCGAACCACATTGCCGGCATGAATGGTCTGGAACTCGGTTTGCACCAGCCGGCCAAAATGGGTCCGATCTTCGAGCAATACCTTGGCCGGCATAACGCTCGCTATCGCGTCATTACTGACCGCCGAGCCGCTGCGGACAATGGCACGCACCGCCTCCGCCAGTTCGTTGCGGTAACGCAGGCGGAAAATATCAGGCGGGACAAGCTGCTGCTGCACGGCCACATATTGCTGGCAGGAGCGCTCGTACGCCGACAAAAACACGTCACGCAGCAGTTCAACCCGGTTAAGTTCATAAACGCCGAGCAGGGCATCGATATATGCCTGTTGCGGCACGTCAATAAAAGTGAGCGGGCAAAGGTTGTGGCGAATGAGCGGGATATTGGCGGCCAAACGCGAAACGCGCTTATTTACATCCTCAAAGGGTTGCAGATAGGGCAGATGCACCATCAGGAAAAAACTCTGCTCGAAGGGATCGTCAATTTCAGCAGCCATTTGCAGCACGATGGCGAAGAGTTCTTCCAGTCTTTGCGGCACAGCCAGCGGCAGATAGACGCTACCGCCGATTTCCACCGATCGACGGCGGATGCGGCCGCAACTGAGCGGGTCGGGCATCAAACCATCCGAAAGAAAGGCATGCAACGCGATGATGCTTTCGCTATTGATGCCGACCTGGTCAATATCGTGCACCAGAAACTCGATGGCTGACTTGTGGTTCAGGATCATCTGGGTTTCCAGGGCATCCTTGTCGTTGGCGACCTGACCGAATTCAATCAGGCGTTCTGTATCCAGCCGGCTGTAAGTATTGCCTTCAAGTTTCGACGAAGCCCAGGAAAGGTCGATCAACAGGCGATTCAGAATATCGCGGGCAAACGTGCCAGCCGGCGTTTGCGCGGCGGGGGAACGCCCCATGCTATGCAGCTGGCTACGCAGCGATTCGGGCAGGTAGGCGGTCTGATTGGGGTGATATTGCTCGAGAAAGCCAATCTGATAACCAACCGGTTTGCGTTGCTGGCGCGGCTGTCGAATATAGGCCTTAATTGCCTCACCCTCCGGCGAGGTCATGACATAGCTTTCAGCGACCTGATAACTGGTGGTCGGACTATGGAGGCTGATTGGCGTGGCGTATTTCGACGGCGGCAAACGATATTGCGTGGCGCGCCCTTCGCCCTGAACTTCAATACGCCGCTGCTCAACCAATGCCGCCAGACGACGCTGCAAGGTTCGGCGCGGCGAGTTTGCGCCAGCGAGTTGTAGCAGCCCCTCGATACCAATACCTTCGGGGTGTTGTCCGATCAGCTGAGTAAGCCGATCAAGCTCTTGAGGGAGAGTTTTTTTTGGCATGATTTAAACTAATGTGGCGCGCAATTGATTATCGCGCCATTTAATGTGGCGCACAATTGATTTTTCGCGCCACATTTGCGCCAGGCTGCGATGTCTCCTCAAACAAAACAGAGAAGTTTCTACGCGTCCTTCAGCGCCAGTGCCCGTTCGTAAAGCGCATTTTTGGCCGCGCCGGTAATCGACGAGGCGAGCTTGGCGGCCTGCTTGACTGGCAAGCCTTCGGCCAGCAACAGTTTCAAAACCCGCTCGCCTTCGCCGTCATCACCGCCGGCCGGCGCGCCGGAAAGGAGCAGGACAAACTCGCCGCGTTGGCGGTTGCCATCCTCTTTCAACCAGTCGAGCGCTGCGGTCAACGGGCCGGAATGGATGGATTCAAACATTTTGGTCAGTTCGCGGGCGATGACCAGCGTGCGCTCGCCGAAGACGCTGGCGAGGTCGGCAACGGTTTCAAGAATGCGATGCGGCGCTTCGTAAAAAGCAAGGGCATAGGGCAGATCGATTAACTCGGTCAATGCCTGGCGGCGTTGGCTGCCCTTGCTAGGCAAAAAACCATAGAACAGAAAATGTTCTTCCAGCAAGCCGGAGGCAGAAATGGCCGTGGTCAAGGCGCAGGCGCCGG
>CAZLPR010000139.1:0-5623 GCA_964561415.1 uncultured Dechloromonas sp.
GCCGAACTGGCTGCGCTGCTGCCCGGCGCGAACCGCCAGCGTCTCCGGGCGATAGCTCAATTTATCCGGATTAAAGCTCATCAGTCGCGCACTCCGGAGGCCAGTTGCAAGACAAGCTGCTGGGCCGAATTGCCTTCGCCATCATCTTCGTCATCGGCCGCCTTGCTCGACTTGCCGGCACGCTTGCCCTCAATCGCATCGAGATAATATTTGTCGATATTGCCGGTGATATAGCAACCGTCAAAACAGGAAGCATCGAATTCGGTCAAATCGGAACGCAGCTTGGTGATCGAATCTTTCAAGGATTCAATATCCTGATAAACCAGCGCATCGGCGCCAATCTCCCGGGCAATCCCCTCATCATCACGCCCGGTGGCAATCAGCTCGGCGCGCGTCGGCATATCGATGCCATAAACGTTGGGAAAACGAACGGGCGGGGCGGCAGAGGCAAAATAGACTTTTACCGCACCTGCAGCGCGGGCCATTTCAACAATTTCACGGCTCGTTGTTCCGCGCACAATCGAGTCATCGACCAGCAACACGCGCTTGCCCTTGAACTCCTGACCACAGGTATTCAACTTCTGGCGCACCGATTTTTTGCGCATGGCCTGACCCGGCATGATGAAAGTGCGGCCGACATAGCGGTTTTTGACAAAGCCTTCGCGAAACGGAATATTCAGCGCCTGAGCCAGTTGCATGGCCGCCGGACGGCTGGAGTCCGGAATCGGGATGACGACATCGATATCCTCAACCGGGATATGTATCTTGACCTTTTCAGCCAGCGACTCGCCCATGGCCAGACGGGCTTCATAAACCGAAACACCGTCGATCACGGAATCCGGCCGCGCCAGATAGACATACTCAAAAATACAGGGCGAATAGGTCGGCTGCTGCGCACATTGGCGACTGCTCAACTTGTGGTTAAGGTCGATAAAGATCGCCTCACCGGGTTCGATATCGCGCACCATCTGGAAGCCCAGCGTATCAAGCGCGACAGACTCGGAAGCCACGAGGTACTCCATGCCTTCCGGTGTCGCATTCTGGCCATAAACCAGCGGCCGAATGCCATGCGGGTCGCGGAAAGCCAGCAATCCGTAGCCGGCGATCAGCGCGACGACGGCATAAGCCCCCCGGCAGCGACGGTGCACCCCGGCAACCGCCTGAAAAATGCTATCGACATCCAGCTCATAACCATGCGCCGAAGACTGCAATTCGTGCGCCAGCACATTGAGCAGAACTTCAGAATCGGAGTTGGTATTGATGTGGCGCCGGTCGAGCCGGAACATCTCGTCCTTGAGTTGATCGGCGTTGGTCAGATTACCGTTATGACCGAGCACGATACCGAAGGGCGAGTTCACGTAAAAAGGCTGCGCCTCGGCAAAACTTGACGCCGAACCGGCGGTCGGATAACGCACATGGCCGACACCCCAATTCCCCGGCAGAGCGCGCATGTTGCGAGTGCGAAAAACATCGCGCACCAGCCCGGCCCCTTTTTGCAGATGAAAGGTATTGCCTTCAGCCGTTGCAATCCCGGCTGCATCCTGACCGCGATGCTGAAGCACCATCAGCCCATCGTAAAGCAACTGGTTGACCGGCGATGTTGCCATTACACCGAGAATCCCGCACATAGTTTTTTCCTGCCTAGCTGAATCGAATTCGTTTTGCCAAATCGGCCGGCAACCATTGTCTGGCGACCAACACCGCTGTTTCCAAAGGCTGCGACAAAGTAGCGTCTTTCCACCATGGCTGCTTCGGGGCGGCATGCCGCCCAAGCCAACCAGCACCATGATGACCAGCGCACCGCGCGCCAAACCAAAAACCATGCCCAACAAACGGTCTGAAACACTCAACCCGAGCGCCTTGACCATACTTCGCACGGCCATGCGAACGAGCGCCATGGCCACCAGTACGCCGACAAAAATCACCACACAACCGACCAGAGCGCGTATCGCCGGGTCGCTCACGCCGGAAAAAAAGGACTGGCCGACCTGCGGACCAAATTCAACAGCCGCCATGATCCCAACCACCCAAGCGACCAAGGCGAGGATTTCACCAACCACGCCGCGCCATAAACCAAACAGCAGCGACAGGCTGACGACGCCAATTACGACATAATCAAAAATAGTCATTCTTTCGCCGCAACAACCCCGGAAACACCAATTTTCTGCATTTTCACCAAGGCTTTTTCCGCCGCATTACGACTGGCGAACGGCCCGGCGCGGAGGCGTATTTTCTTGCCTTGCGGCGTATTGAGCGGCTCGGTAAAGGTCTTGATACCCTGTTCGCCGAGCTTGGTTTTCAAATTTCTGACATTGGCTTCGTTGGCAAAAGCACCGATCAGGACGAGAAACTCACCTGCAGCGGCAGCCGGCCTGGCATCGGCCCCTTGCCCGGCAAGAATGGCGGCGGCGCGTTTGGCATCGTCAATTTTGGCGGGCGGCTTTTCAACCGGTTTGCTAGTCACTTTCTCCGGCGCTTTTTCAACCGGTTTGTCGGCTGCTTTTTCAACCGCTTTTTCAACCACCTTCTCGACAGCTTTCGCTTTGACCGGCTCGGAAGCTGGCGCTGCCTCTTTGCGAATCGCTATTTCCGGCTCAGGTTTGGTGGATGGCTTGTCGGCTTTTTTTTCCGCCGGCGCAGTAACAAATTTGGGTGCAAACGGCTTTTCGCTTTGACCAGGAATACGAATTTCAACGTCGTGAACGACCTGATGCGGCTCGTTATCCATCACCATAGGCAGCAAAACGGCAACCACGGAAACGAAGACGACAGCACCGACCAGCCGGCGTCTCGCACGTTTCTTGAGTTGTAACTGAGCGTCGTTTTCTGCCATGAATCAGGTTTTTTTGCCTAGCGCGTCGAGCGCTCCAGCGACCGTATAGAACGAACCAAAGGCGAGGATTCTATCACTTTCGGCCGCCAGCCCCTTGGCTGCCTGCATGGCGGCTTTGGGTGAGGCATGGCAAACGATCTCGCCACCGAGCTCGGCACGGCGAATGATTTCAGCCATTGTTTCTGCCGATGTGCCTCGTATGCCGCTCAAGGTCGCGACATGCCAATAATCGATCTTACCCTGCAAGGGCAAAAGCGCGGCGCTGATATCTTTGTCGTTCAACATGCCGAGTACGGCGTAGGTGCGATCAAAAAAACCCATCGTCCCCAGATTATCGGCCAGCACCTTCACCGCCTGCGGATTATGGCCGACATCGAGAACGATGGCTGGTTTACCGGGCACCACCTGAAAACGTCCGGCCAGTTCAGTTTCGATCAAGCCCGGGCGAATCGCCTGCATGGTGACCGGCAATTGCTCGCTCAAGGCGCTGAGGGCAGCCAGCGTCACTGCTGCGTTGTACAGTTGAATAGGCCCGCGCAGACCGGGATAAGCCAGCGAACGTTTGATCAGCGCCTCGCCAGAACGGCACCACCAGCGCCATTGCAAGCGGTTTTCGCTGCCTTCGCCCTGAGTGCGTTCGAAACCGAAATCGCGGCCGATCAAACGCAAATCTGCGCCAATCGCCTCGGCGTGATCGAGCAAACTTTGGGGCGGATTGGGGTCGGCGCAAAAGGCCGGTTTGCCGGCACGAAAAATCCCGGCTTTTTCGTAGCCGATGCTTTCCCGATCAGCACCGAGCCAATCCATGTGGTCCAACGCGATGCCGGTGACAATGGAAATATCGGGTTCGTAAGCGTTGACCGCATCAAGCCGGCCACCCAGGCCGACTTCAAGAATGACCGCTTCGACCCCGGCAGCGGCAAAAACCTCCCAGGCGGCCAGCGTGCCAAATTCAAAATAAGTCAGCGCAATATTGCCGGCCTGCTGGCGCGCCGCTTCAACCCGTGAAAAAGCAGCACATAAAGCCGCGTCGCTGACCGATTGGCCATTCAGGCGCACCCGTTCGTTATAGGCGAGAAGATGCGGCGAGGTGTAGCAGCCCACCCGGTAGCCGGCGCGGCCGATGATGCTTTCGAGATAGGCGCAGGTTGAACCTTTGCCGTTGGTGCCGCCGACAATAATGACCGGACAATGCTGTGTTTGGCCGAGTGCCGCCTTAACCAGCCGGACACGATCCAGCCCCAGCTCGATGCCGGCCTGGCCTTTCGGGTGCAGGGCTTCGAGATGGGCCAGCCAATGGTTGAGTGTCATCAGCAACTCAACACCAAGCGGGACGACACGGCCATGCCCGACTGACTCGCCTCTGGCTCAAGCGGCAACCGGCAATTTTTGTAGCAAGGAAATGACCCGCGCCACCTGATCACGCAGTTGGCGGCGGTCGACAATCATGTCTATGGCGCCTTTTTCGAGCAGAAACTCGGACCGCTGGAAGCCTTCCGGCAGCTTTTCACGCACCGTTTGTTCAATGACGCGCGGGCCGGCAAAGCCGATCAAGGCGCCCGGCTCGGCGATCACCACGTCGCCGATAAAGGCAAACGAGGCGGAAACGCCACCCATGGTCGGATCGGTCAGAATGGAAATGAAGGGCTGACCGGCCGCAGAAAGCTTGGTCAATGCGGCGGTGGTTTTAGCCATCTGCATCAGCGAAAAAAGGCCTTCCTGCATGCGCGCCCCGCCCGAAGCGGAGATGCAGATAAACGGCGCGTTTAGTTCGATCGCCGTCTGCACGCCACGCACGAAGCGTTCGCCGAGCACGGAACCCATCGAGCCGCCCATGAAGCCAAACTCGAAGGCGGCCGCCACCACCGGAATGTTCTTGATCGAGCCCTGCATACAAACCATCGAATCGCTCTCGCCGGAGGACTCATTGGCCGCCATCAGGCGATCGGGATAACGCTTGCTGTCCTTGAATTTAAGGCTATCGACGGGAATAACTTCGGCGCCGATTTCAAAACAGGCTTCAGGATCAAGCAGGTGGGCCAGGCGCTGACGCGCATTCAGCCGGTTGTGGTGGCCGCATTTGGGGCAAACCTGCTGATTTTTTTCGAGGTCGGTGGCATAAAGCACGGCCTCGCAGGAAGCGCATTTGCTCCACAAACCTTCAGGCAAGGCGCCACGGCGCTGGACGCCCTGTTCGCGTTTGATTTTGGGGGGCAGCAGCTTGCTTAACCAACTCATAATTTCACCTCATCGACACCGCGACGAATATCGGCGACCAAAGCTTTCACATTGGCACAGGCCGTTTCGGGTGTGGATTTTTCAATTTCTTCAATAATGCGACTACCAACTACAACCGCATCGGCAATGCCGGCAATGCGCGCGGCGGTGGCCGCATCGCGGATGCCGAAGCCGACACCGACCGGCAGACCGGTTTTTTCACGGATCAGCGGCAGACGCTCGGCAACCGCTTCGACATTGAGCGCACCCGAACCGGTCACGCCGGCCAGCGAGACGTAATAGACATAACCACTGGCGATTTCGGCGACCTGCGCAATGCGTGCTGCGGTCGACGTCGGTGCGAGCAAGAAAATGGGATCCATGCCCTGCGCCTTCATCGCGGCGCCAAAAGTCACCGCTTCTTCCGGCGGGTAATCAACCACCAGCACGCCATCGACACCGGCTTGCGCGGCAGCGGCGGCAAAATTTTCCAGCCCCATCGCTTCGATCGGATTGGCGTACCCCATCAGCACAACCGGGGTTTGGCTGTTGCTGGTGCGGAAGGCAACGACC
>CAZLPR010000140.1:0-2435 GCA_964561415.1 uncultured Dechloromonas sp.
GGGCCGTGTTCTTCAACCGGCTTGGCGAAATCCGCGACCGCAGTTTCGAGCAGCAGCGTTATCGCGCCAGCGGGCTTAATCTGGTGACAGCCGCTATCGTTTTGTGGAACACCGTCTATCTCGACCGTGCAACGCAGGCGCTGCGCGAGACCGGCAAACCCATCAATGACGGACTGCTGCAATATCTGTCGCCATTGGGCTGGGAGCACATCAACCTTACCGGTGATTACGTCTGGCGGCAAAACAAGAAGGTTGAGGACGGCCAGTTTCGGCCCCTACGCAGCAGCGGAAAACCTTAGCGTACGATTTTTTCCGAATTCTGCGGCGACCCCAAGTCGGGCCGCCGGTCGAACTTAAGCCCGACTAAGGGCTGCTAGGCAGAATATTAGGAAATTAGGATGGAGTACACAAAAGCCGCTCCGGAGATGGAAATGACATTGACGATAATTAGAGGTGAGGGTAGTGTGGTTGGTATGATGAAAAAACTATCCAAGCTTCCTCTGAATCTGCTTTTGCAAACACTCTTTACAACGCTACATGGTGAGGAGGGCTAGGATGGGTCTCTTTCTAGTCGGCATGGTATTCTTCGGTCTGGCAGGACTGGGTATTTACGTTCTGCGTCGTGGCATTAAGCAAAACAAAGGTGGTCGTTTGCCCCCCTGTGGCTTACCCGCCAATACTCAAAAATAAAATGCTCTGTTCGCGTTCGCCGTTGGTTTACGCGTCGGATCGTCGCCAAGCCGCACTGTGTATCGGTTTGACCTAGTATTTGTAGAAGCGCCCCAACGCTTGCCGTGCAAAGGGTTACGCCGGACTCCACAAAAAAACAACGGGTATCGCGAACAGAGCCAAATAAAACCCCCGGTTACTCTCTGAACCTTCGGGGGTTTTACGTCGACGGGGATGGATTTTGCATGTCTCGGTCTTGAGTCCTGCGGTTTCTGGCGCCCCCTCTACAGGAAGGGCTTAGAGCTTGTTTATGGTTTTATTTCGCATATTGACTAACGCTTGCTCAATAAAAGCCTTGGAATAGATCGCCTTCATCTACGGAATCTTCGTCGTGCTACTATTTGCAGGGATGTCCTTGCGAAAGCAGAAAGGAGACGAAAATGGCAATTGAATCCATGGTGGCGCTGGCCTTGGCCTCTGCACTACTGGTTGGTCTTGCTTGGTACGCCTCTAAGCATCGGGCAGAAGACAAGAAGGACCACCATCCGGGCAAACTGGCTGGTTAGTCCAAACTCGCTGTACCCAAAACCCCGACCCCATATGCGCTCAGGGGGTTTTGTTTGTTAACAAACGCTGAAACTTAGGGCTATATAAATCAATTACTTACAATCGCTTGCCAAAGCAGAACCCGTTTGAAACTATGCCGTTACACACAAGTTCGTTGGCATTGTGTATTCTCAATAAAAACAATGACTTGATGATTTTGTATAAAACTACGCTACAAGACCTGCGCTCCTTTACAAATCAATCAGTTACCGGCATTTTCAGCTTCGGCAATCGATGCCAAATGAGTTGTGTGTAACGCTATGGGTCAAGGGTTTCCAGACGGGCGATATGGCCAAGGCAATTGTTCCTTCGGGACTGAAAGCTGGGACGCATATTGGTCGTGTGGCAGTCCTCGCATCAGGCAGCTGCAACATACAGAAAGCCCAAGTAGTTGTTCAGGGGATTGGCTATCGGCATTGCCGTGTCATTCAACGCGCAGACGGCTATGGGTATTCCTTTTAACTTTGGATTTCGGAAAGTTCCCGATTTCCTCCCACAACCTCGCGGACGGCTCATGCCGAAAGGACGCCTTGCGTCCAGTCCCGCGTAGGTTGGGGTATCCATCGGAGTTTCTGATGACTCAGCTTGAGACGATTGGTGCGATTCTAATGGTTTTGGTTTTTGTGGGACTTGGCGTAGTTGGCCTGATCATCGCATCTCAAAGCCGTAATGGCGGGCGAAATCGACATAACGCGGATTAAACTGCGCCGGCTCACCCCGAACATGGCGCAGTACCGCACAGCGCAGATTGTCGACCATGACTTTATTCGGGACCCCCAAGGCGTTGAAGGCATTGATGTGCGCCGCCAGATACTGCTCCATGGTTTGCGACAGCGTAAATTCGACATACATCTGCCGGCTGTACGCCAGCATCATCACAAAGAAGGACAGGCGCCGACGCGTATTGCCGACGGCAATCGTGCCGTATTCCCCCCAATCGACCTGTGCCACATCGCCCGGTGCGAAGGCCAAAGTCAGAAACGCTTCGCGGGTTCGTGGGCGGATCGTTGCGACATAGTCTTTGACGATACTGATGCCACCACCAAAGCCGTTATCTTGCAGGCGCTGTTGCCGGCGGAGCTACTCCGTAGAAATCTGGTGGCATAAAATGGCGGCGAGATATGGCGTCGACCGGTTGACGAAATTGGGGCCCATCGGGC
>CAZLPR010000140.1:2445-5553 GCA_964561415.1 uncultured Dechloromonas sp.
GTTTTTATGTAGCGGTTGTTCGCCTCAGAAAGGCGGATCGGTTATGTTTCCAGCCATTGCGCTTGCCCACGGCCTCGCCCAGGATATCAAGGTACTCATCGACATCCACCCGGTCGTCTGACGGCATTGGACCTTGGGCATATTCTGTAAGCAGCGCCTGTCGTGCTCGCGGCCCGTGGCCCAGCAGGTGAATACAACTATATGTCTCGCAGGCATAAGCGAAGGTCTCGCGTTTGGCGTAGTCAATCTCCTGCAGCCACTCTTGCTGCCGCGTCTCGCGCAACCCAATGGTGCTGCGCTTGCAGTTGTGAAAAATATGGGCCACCTCGTGAACCAGGAAGTTGTCGAAGCGCCCTGGTGCGTCAAAGTACGCTGCCGAGAGGTAGCAGGTTGTCCCCTCGCTGAGACCAACAAGGTTGGGTGCATCGTCGGCAAGCATGTCCGCCTTAATGCCCGCAAGGAAGAGATTCGCCAGATTCCAAGCCGTACCGAGCCATTGACACTGGTCGAGCACCTGATCAACCGTCGCCGGCGTGAGAAAGACGACCGAGCGCTCGAGCACGTCGAGGACGCACGCCTGTTCGTGGCGGGAAAAGAGGCCCTGAACCATAGGGAGTACATTCTGGCGGGTAAACGTGACGACATCTAATTCGGCCAGGGCCGCAGGCGGGGTGGCGTGCCGGGTTCGCTTGTGTATCGCAGATTTCAGCGCTTTGCGCAGGGCTGCATCCCCTTGCTGCAAACGGCCGAAGTAGCTGTCTCCCGGCCATGCTCGGAAGTGCGGGTCGTGCTCACCGCTTCGCAAATAACGTTTGATTGCTTGTTCAGGAGATTCCTGCATCGGATTCACTGTCAGGAAGGTGTTGGCTGCAAACGGCTTGCTACCAATCGTGTATAGATTCCTCGCTCTAGAGCAGCATCGTTGATTCGATACGCCAACGCCGGCGATGGGGTCCAGTTCCCCCCTTGGGCGACGAAGCGCGTTTTGGCGTCGACGACGGTCGATGTGCCACCGACCTCGATGGACAGCGGCGCCAATGCTTGTTCGGCACGTGCCCATTGCTGGCGTTCGAATGTGTTTGGGTCAAAGCACCCATCCGCATTAAAGGTGAAAATGCCATAGGTACTGCGTACGATGCGAATTGGCTGGCGATTTAGTAGTTCAACAAGCAGGTCAGCCATGCGTACGCGCTGACAAACGAAACGGGTAATCGGGCTGCTAACTGGGTCTTGCCGCATCTGCTCGTACCTTGAATTGGGCAACCGGTACAGCTTATCGTCCTGATCCAGCAAAAACATGCGGCTTGAGAGTCCCATCAGGCGTCCGCCGCAACGGTTGCGTCGACTCGATCGCGCAATTCTTTGCCCGCATTGAAATGCGGGACATGCTTGGCCGGGACTTCGACCTTTTGGCCGGTCTTGGGGTTGCGTCCTTGACGCGGCGGTCGATAGTTCAGTGCAAAACTACCAAACCCACGGATCTCGACTCTGTCACCGACAGCGAGCGTTTGGGTCATTTGTTCCAAAATGAGAATCACTGCCGCATCCACATCGGCCGCCGTCAGCGTCGGGAATCTTTCTGCAATGCAACGGATGAGTTCTGATTTGGTCATGGGGAAAGTTTAGCAACTTGCGCGCAGGAAAGACATTTGGCCTGCGACTATTGGCAGTTGCAGAAACGTGCGGCTGCTTTCGGGCCAGATGCTGAGTGCGTACAACCGGCCAGGAGCCGCCAGTCGGGTCAATCCTCCAATTCTCAGGTTCGTTTGCCGTGCTTTCTCGGAAGCAGCCATTGGATCGGCGGCACCCAATTTTCTCGCCTGATTGGCGCCAATGCAGCGGGAGCCGTCAGTCACAAGGCATGACTTCGGTATATCTCCGGCGCAACGCCATTCACGAAACGTACCTTTCTGAGGGGCAGCTTCTCTCCCCATAGCCGCCACTCTCCAAGCATCAGGCATCAGGCAGTGCTTGGGGTGCGCTTCGAGTAGCTTTTCTGCAAATCGTGACGCATGCTGGCACGACATCGGTGATTGACTGCAGTGCTCGGCGTTAGCCATACTCCCCGAAGGCCCATTGGATTTCCTATCCTTTGTCCTTCGACCTAGCGGGATTTCGCGTTGCCGGAACGCTGAACAGTCGTGCGCTCCAGAGTCATCTGCAGTTCGTCAACCTGATCGATCAGCGTGATGAAATGCCTGCCGAAGGCGGTCAGCTGGTATTCCACGTGCGGCGGCACTTCGGGGAAACTGGTCTTGTCCAGAATGCCAAAGCGCACCAGCTTGGTCAGTCGCTCGTTGAGCACCTTGCCGCTGAGGCCGTCAATCGCATGCTCCATTTCGCCGGGACGGCGCACGCCTTTTCGCACCAGGCTCAAAACGGTCAGCGACCATTTGCAGCCAATGATGCTTTCCACCATCTGATGAACGCTGGGACTGCTCATGCGCCGAAAATATTTATCCCGTTTGTGATCAACAAAATGCACCAAAAGGTGCCTACCCGACCGGTTTGTACCCGCTTGCCGCGACCTTCACCGGCTCGTAGATTGGTTCCTGTCTGCTCACACAAAACCCAATCGAAAGGAATGCAAAATGCGAATCACTCTTTCTCGCGCAGCGTCCATTATCGTCCTATCCGCGGCTGTTTCAAGCAGTTCCGTCGGCGCGGCGGATGCAAACCCGGTGCCTTATCCGCAAGGCTACCGCGACTGGCACCATGTCAAGTCGATGGTCATCAATCCCGGCCACGGGCTCTACGACGCGTTCGGCGGCATTCACCATCTTTACGCGAACAAGGCCGCCATGGGGGGTTACAAGACGGGGAAATGGGCTGACGGCGCCGTCATCGTGTTCGACCTGCTCGAGGCGAAGTCGGCCGATAACGCCGTCGTCGAAGGTTCGCGCAAGGTGGTCGGTGTCATGCATCGCGACGCGCGCAAATATGCCGCGACCGGCGGCTGGGGCTACGAGGGATTCAAGGGCGACAGCAGCACCGAACGCGCGGTGGGCGCCAATGCCCTGACGGCCTGTCACCAGTGCCACATCGCGCAAAAGGACGCCGGCTTCGTCTTCAGCAAGGCGCGCCCTTGAATCAGGGCTCCACCGCCCC
>CAZLPR010000141.1:0-5297 GCA_964561415.1 uncultured Dechloromonas sp.
CCCCGGTCGCCAGCCTCAAATGGCCGGCCATGACCATGGAGTTCAAGGCCGCCAACGCATCGCTGCTGCAAGGGCTGAAACCGGGAGCCAAAGTCGCCGTCGAGTTCGTCGAGCGGCAGCCCGGCGAATGGGTGATTACGGCCGTCAAGCCGCTGCCAGCAAACCAGGGAGCCGGCACGCCGGCCGCCGGGGCCAACCCGCACGCCGGTCACTGACCGAGAACCACGGAGAGTCACCCCATGTTGGCCAATATTATCGAATGGTCGGGTCGGAACCGCTTCCTGGTTCTGCTCGCCACCTTGTTCATCACCATCGCTGGCATTTATGCCGTGTTGCGCACGCCGATCGATGCCTTGCCTGATCTTTCGGACGTGCAGGTCATCGTCTATACCGAATATCCCGGCCAGGCGCCGCAGGTCGTCGAGGATCAGGTCACCTATCCGCTCACCACGGCCATGTTGTCGGTGCCGAAATCAAAGGTGGTGCGCGGCTTTTCGTTCTTCGGCGCTTCCTTCGTGTACATCATTTTCGAGGATGGCACCGACATTTACTGGGCGCGCTCGCGCGTCCTTGAATATCTGAATTTCGCCTCCAGCCGCATGCCGAAAGGCGTCACGCCGTCGCTTGGGCCGGACGCCACTGGCGTCGGCTGGGTTTATCAGTACGCGTTGCTCGCCAAAGACAAGACACTGGCCGAATTGCGCACCATCCAGGACTGGTACGTCCGCTATCAACTGACCAAGGCCCATGGCGTCGCCGAAGTCGCTTCGATCGGCGGCTTCGTTCAGACCTATCAGGTCACGGTGGACCCGGTCAAGCTGCGTTCCTACGGCATCCCGCTGATGAAGGTGGCGCAGGTCATCCGCGACTCGAACCGCGATGTCGGCGGACGCGTCGTCGAGATGGCCGAAACCGAGTACATGGTTCGCGGCAAGGGCTACCTGCGCGGCAAAAGCGACCTTGAAATGCTGGTCGTCAAAAGCGACAAAGGCACGCCAGTGCTCATCCGCGACATCGCGCGCATCGAACTGGTGCCTGATGAACGGCGCGGCCTGACCGAACTCAACGGTGAAGGCGAAGTTGTGTCGGGCATCGCCATGGCGCGATATGGTGCCAACGCGCTGGAAGTCATCCACAATCTAAAAACCCGGATAGCCGAAATCGGTCCCGGCTTGCCTGAGGGCGTCACGGTACAGACGGTGTACGACCGTTCCGAACTGATACACAACGCCATCGACACGTTGAAACGGACGCTGATTGAGGAAGCGATCATCGTTGCACTGGTCTGCATCGTCTTCCTAATGCACGTTCGTAGCGCTCTGGTCGCCATCCTGATGTTGCCGGTCGGCGTGCTGATCGCTTTCATCGCCATGCGCTCGTTAGGCATGAACTCCAATCTGATGAGTCTGGGAGGCATCGCCATCGCCATCGGCGCAATGATCGATGCTGCCATCGTGATGATCGAGAACGCCCATAAGCACCTGGAGCGCCTGCCCGAGGAGCACACCAAGGCCGAGCGCGCCGACGCCATGCTCGCCGCCTGTAAGGAAGTTGGCCCAGCGCTGTTCTTCTCGCTGCTCATCATCACGGTTTCCTTCCTCCCGGTGTTCGCGCTGGAAGGCCAGGAAGGGCGGCTTTTCTCGCCGCTCGCCTTCACCAAGACCTTCTCGATGGCCGGCGCCGCGCTGCTTTCGGTGACGCTGGTGCCCGTCCTGATGATGCTGTTCATCCAAGGCAAGGTCATGCCGGAAGCGAAAAATCCGGTGAATCGTTTCCTGATCTGGGCCTATCGGCCGATCATCGCCAGCGTCATGCGCTGGAAGAAAATGACCATCGTTGCTGCCGTCGTTGCCTTGGTGGCCTCAATTTATCCAGCCTCTCAACTCGGCTCGGAGTTCATGCCGACGCTCAACGAAGGCACCTTGCTCTACATGCCGGCTTCGCTGCCCGGCATGTCGATCACCAAGGCTGCCGAATTGATGCAGACTCAGAACAAGATCATCAAGAGCTTCCCGGAGGTTGCTTCGGTTTATGGCAAGGCTGGACGCGCCAACACGGCAACCGATCCAGCGCCGACGGAGATGTTCGAGACGGTGATTAATCTGAAGCCGGAATCCGAATGGCGCCCGGGCCTGACCACCGACAAGCTGATCGCCGAACTCGACAAGGCGCTGCAATTCCCCGGTGTAGCCAACGCCTGGACGATGCCGATCAAGGCGCGCATCGACATGCTGTCCACCGGCATTCGCACGCCGATCGGCATCAAGGTCTTCGGCAAGGATCTCGGCGAGATGGAAAAAATGGCCAAGGAAATCGAGGCCGTGGTCAAAGCGGTGCCCGGCACAACCAGTGCCTTCGCCGAGCGCATCACCGGCGGCTTCTATCTCAATATCGAACCGGATCGCGAGCAACTGGCGCGCTACGGACTGGCCGTCGGCGACTTGCAGGATGTGATCGGCACGGCACTGGGCGGTGAGATGGTTACAACCACGGTCGAGGGACGGGAACGTTTTGGCGTCACCATCCGCTATCCGCGTGAACTACGCTCCGATCCGCAGCAGATTGCCCGCGAGGTACTGATCCCGGCCATGGACGGGGCGATGATTCCGCTCGGGCAATTGGCCAAGGTTGTCGTCGCCAAGGGAGCCCCCAGCATCCGCACCGAAAATGCCTTGCTCTCTGCCTACATTTATGTCGACATCCGCGACCGCGACATTGGCAGCTACGTGGCCGACGCCAAGAAGGCTGTCGCCGAACAGGTCAAGTTCCCACCCGGCTACTACGTCACCTGGAGCGGCCAGTTCGAGTATATGGAACGGGCTATCGAGAAAATGAAGATTGTCATCCCTGTGACGTTGTTGATCATCTTCCTGCTGCTTTACCTGAACTTCAAGCGACTGACAGAAACCTTGATTGTCATGCTGTCGGTGCCGTTTGCGCTGGTCGGCGGGGTCTGGCTGATGTGGTTGCTCGGTTATAACCTGTCCGTCGCCGTCGCCGTGGGCTTCATCGCCTTGGCCGGGGTTGCGGCGGAAACCGGGGTCATCATGCTGATTTACCTCGATCATGCTTGGGAAGAATTGAAGGCCAAACGCCGGACGGAAAATCAGGCGCCAACGCTGCACGATCTCTACGAGGCCATCATGGAAGGCGCCGTGGAACGGGTTCGCCCGAAAATGATGACGGTGGTGGCAATCATGGCCGGCCTGCTGCCCATCATGTGGGGCACCGGCACCGGTTCTGAAGTCATGAGCCGCATTGCGGCGCCGATGGTCGGCGGGATGATTTCCTCGACAGTGCTGACGCTCGCGGTCATCCCGGCCATCTACGCCCTGGTCAAGCAGTGGCGAATGAAACGGGGGATGGAGCAATGAGGCGCACGCGTTTGTTTTGGATTCCTGCATCGCTTCTTGTGGCGCTGCTGCCCAGCCTTGCCCTGGCTCAAGGCTGGAGCATTCCCAAACCCGGCCCCGGCCTAATGCCCAATCCCGTCATGGGCAAGGCGCTGTTCGCCAATCACTGTGCAGGCTGTCATGGCGGCGACTTGAAGGGATCGGAAAAGGGACCGCCCCTGCTGCACAAGATTTATGAGCCGTCACATCATGCCGATGCGGCATTCCAGTTGGCCGTGGCCAACGGTGTGCGGGCCCATCACTGGAAATTTGGCGACATGGCTCCGGTGAAAGGGGTAACGCCGGACGACGTCGCCCACGTCACCGCCTATGTACGGGCCGAGCAGCGGAAGGTTGGCATCCAATAGCGGATGGTTCGAAATGCACTATAAGGGGGAAAAATTGTCCGAAGAAAACGACTCAATGCAGCCGTGTGAGGATGCAGTTGCATTCTTGTGCTTTCAGGGATAATTTCATTTGGCTGAAACTTGGCCGAACACAGGACTCGTTATTGATGACGTTTTTTACGTGTTTTCAACCGGCTCGTTAGTTTTTTTGCGTAGGGTCGATTCTTCTGGGCTTTCTTGAGATGGAGATTTAGAAGCCAGAAGCCAATGAACACAACAAGGATCATCGACCAAACCAGAAGCAAGTCGGTCAGCGTGTATGGCCCGGATGGCAAGTGTTTGAGTTGGGGCATGGCAGCATTTAAGAGTTATGACTCAGCAACTGGCAGGCAGTGCATTGTAGACGAATGGCCTGACTGTGTTGTCATCACGATGGACGGGTGCCTCGGCCATCCAGATGAAATCCCGATGGCCGAGGTGTCGCTGTTGCTTTACTTTAGAACGAATCGCGCCGTTACCGCAGATCCGTCCAGGCTCACTTGCGCTACGGCCTTGGTGCCCGGTGTGATGGCAAATGTTCCCTTGGCGAGGAAGCGATCTCCGTCGGGAAGCAAACTGATCTCTTGCTTCTGGTTACCCGACAATACGGTGAGTTTTGCTGACCCCTTCGAGATGTTGACAGGCTTGTCGTGGTCTCGTACAAACAACTGGATCTGTTCCGGTTTGGCGACCAGTTCGTAGTCCATGTCCCTGACCTCGGTAACGATGCCGCCATGCAGTGGCTTGTGCTCGTGACCTCCTGCCGCAAAAGCAAGTCCGGAGAGTCCCAGGGTCATGGCGAGAATCAAATGAATCGATTTCATGGTTTTTCCTTTCGTTGAGAAATAATCAAAGCGCACCGGCATCGCGGTCGGCCATCAGGCGTTCCACATCCTTGCGACCAAACAGCCAGAACATGGCGGGTGTCAGGAAGGTATCGAGCAGGGTGGAGCTGATCAGGCCCGAGAAAATGACCACCGCCACCGGATGCAGGATTTCCGTACCCGGCCGTTCAGCCTCGAACAACAACGGCGCCAATGCGAACGCAGTCACCAGCGCCGTCATCAAGACCGGCGCGAGACGTTCCAGCGAACCGCGCAAAATCATTTTGTGGTCGAAATTCTCGCCTTCCATGCGCATCAGGTTGATGTAGTGGCTGACTTTGAGGATGCCGTTGCGCACCGAAATGCCGGCCAGCGTGATGAAACCGACCAGGGCGGCGACCGACAGCGGTTGTCCGGAAATCCACAAGCCGAGCACTGCGCCAACCAGCGCCAGCGGAATGTTGGCCATAATCAGCGCCGACAGCACGACCGATTTGTAGCGACTGAACAGCACCACAAACATCAGCACCAACGAGACGATGGAGAGCAGGCCAACCAGCCGCGAAGCCTCCTCCTGCGCCTGGAACTGACCGCCCAGGGTGATGAAGTAGCCTTCAGGCAGTTTGCTTTCGCCGACGACTTTGCGGATGTCCTCGACGATCTCGGACAGCGCCCTACCTTGCGCGTTGGCTGAA
>CAZLPR010000141.1:5307-5513 GCA_964561415.1 uncultured Dechloromonas sp.
CACGATGCGCCGCTTGCCGTCATCGCGGCTGACCTGATTCGGCCCGTCGCCATCCTCGATGGTGGCGATTTTTGACAAGGGAATCGGGCCGCCCGGCGTCTCCAGCAAAATCTGCCCCAGTCCTTGCAACGAGCGGGATGATTCGGGCAAGCGCACGACCAGCGCAAAGCGCCGGCCGCCTTCGACGACCTGCGTTACTTTTTCAC
>CAZLPR010000142.1:0-5465 GCA_964561415.1 uncultured Dechloromonas sp.
GCCGTCGTTGTCAGCCTGGGGTTGATCATGGCTCTGGCGCTGGCCCAGGGCTGGCCGCTACCCTTGCCGGTACTGACTGATTTGCACGCCGGTTGGGGCTTGGGTGGTTGGGCGGGTGTTTTGCTGGCCTCGATTGCTTATGTCGTGGTACCGATGTTTCAACTGACGCCAGGCTATCCGGCACGGCCCAGTTGGTGGTATCCGTGGGCCATGCTGACTTTGTTGCTGTTGTGGAGTGGCGCAGTCCTTGCCGATTCGGTGACGTTGGTGCGGTTGAGTCAGGCGCTGGCCGCCTTGGCCGGCCTGGCCTTTGCAGCCTTGACCCTGCGTTTGCAGGGCAAACGGCGGCGGGCGCGGGCTGATGTGACTTATCGCTATTGGCAACTGGGTTTGCTGAGTAGCGTTTTTGCCCTGTTTTTGCTGTTGACCGCAGCTATCTGGCCGGCTGCCAGCGATTTGCAGGGCTGGACGATTGTTTTCGGCATTCTGCTGATTGCCGGAGGCTTCCTGTCCTTCATCATCGGCATGCTTTACCGGATTGTTCCCTTTCTCAGCTGGCTGCATTTGCAAAACCTCGGTCAGGCCAGGGTACCGGCGCCGAGCATGAACAAAATACTGCCTGACCTCGATATGGAACGGCAGATGAAAGCCTACGCCTTGGCTCTGCTGCTGCTCGTCGTCGCGGCGTTGTGGCCGGCGTGGCTTAGTCGCCTGGCTGGGCTGGCCTTTGCGCTGGCTAATGGCTGGTTGTGGCTCAACCTGTGGGCGGCGGTGCGTCGTTATGGCGAACACAAGGCGGACATTGAGGCCAAGCTGGCCGCCCGGTTGGCCGCCCAATGAGCTACCTGCTGCTCAAACACCTGCACGTCACCTGCGTTGTTTTGAGCGGCTTGGGTTTCTGTTTGCGCGGCTGGTGGATGCTCCACGATTCATCCCGGCTCGGCCAACGCCTGGCGCGTGTCGCACCGCATGTGATTGATAGCCTTCTGCTGGGCAGCGCCATCACGCTGGCCGTACTCAGTGGTCAATATCCCTTTGCCCAGGCTTGGTTGACAGCCAAACTTTTTGCTTTGCTCGCTTATATTTTTCTCGGCATGATGGCCCTCAAGCGCGGCAGGACGAAAGCCATTCGTGTGCGGTTTTTCATCCTCGCCTTGCTCAGCTATACCTACATTGTCAGCGTCGCCCTGACCCGGAACCCCGTGCCCGGTTTGTAGCTGGCGGTTGCCGGGTGTGCCGCGTCAGAGTTTTCCCAGCTTCCGGTAAAGCGTATTGCGACTGATTCCCAATTTGCGAGCAGCCGCTGAGATGTTGCCGCCGGCCGCTTCAAGCGTCCGCATGGCCGCCATGCGTCCGATTTCTTCCAGGCTGCCAGGGGTGTTTTCAAGGGGGGCAGCGGCCCACGGATCGGCAATGCGCGACGACATGGCGCTGCCGGCGAATGGGTTGGTTTCGAAAAGTTCCTCGGGGAGGTGGTTTTCGCTGATCAGTGTTTCGCCCTCGTCAAGCAGGGCAATGGCCACCCGGATCACGTTGAAGAGTTGGCGGATATTGCCCGGCCAGTCATATTTTTCTATCGCCTGCATCGCGCTTTCGGAAAATTGCACGGGGTCGCGATAGCTCGCTTCGGCGTTCGCCAGCTTGGCGACCAGTTGCCGAATGTCAGTACGATCGCGGAGCGCCGGCAGCGTAACGCACAAGCCATTGAGGCGGTAGTACAGGTCTTCGCGGAAATTGCCTCGGGCGACTTCTTCACGTAAGCGGCGGTGTGTGGCGCAGACCAGGGAAATGTCGACCTGAATCGCCCGCGTACTGCCCAGCGGCGTGACACAGCGTTCCTGTAAAACGCGTAACAGACGCGCCTGCAGGTTGAGCGGCATGTCGCCAATTTCGTCAAGGAAGAGCGTGCCGCCATGTGCCTGCTGGATTTTGCCGGGAGAGCCTTCTTTGCGCGCGCCGGTAAAGGCGCCGCCCTGATAGCCGAAAAGCTCGGATTCAATCAGTGTTTCCGGGATCGAGGCACAGTTGAGCGCCACGAAAGGATTGCTTTGACGCGGACCGCTGTTGTGGAAGCCTTTGGCGAAAATCTCCTTGCCGGCACCCGATTCACCTTGAATCAGAATCGGAATGTCGCGGCCGAGAATGCGTCTGGCGCGGTCGATCGCGGCCTGTAAACGGGCATCGCCGGTGTTCAGTGTGTCGAGATTGGGCTCAGAGGAAGGGGATGCACTCGGTGCTGCCTCTGGCCGGCGTGTGGCGCGTTGATTGGTCACTGGTGTTTCGTCATAAATACGGCCTGCCACGCTGAGCGGTGGTAACTGACCACGTAACTGGACATGGATCGTCTTGCCGTTGATCATTAATTCGCAACTACCTTGCAAGCTGTTCCGTAGACGGTCGATGAGGCTGGCCAGATTGTTTTCGAAAACCATGGAAAATTCGCGCCGAACGGCGTCGACCGGACGAATGCCAAGAATTTTCAGGCCGTCGCGATTCATCGCCAGCACTTGCCCATCCGGTGAGACAGCGGCGACCCCTTCCTTCGGGCTGCCAATATAATCAGCGCGACTATGAAAGCAAACGAGAATATCGTGGGCGTGAGTGGCTTCAAAAAGGCGTCGCTCCATTGTCAGGGCAGAAAGACGAACCAAGCCCATGGTGTGGTGTTTTTGTACGCGATAGTCGCCGGAAATATTGAGAATGCCGATCAAGCGGCCATCTGGCCCAAAGATCGGGCTAGCACAGCAGGTGAGAAAGCCGTTGTGCTCAAGAAAGTGTTCGCCGCCAAGAATCTCGGTTGGCGCTTCTTCTACCAGCGCAGTTCCGATAGCATTGGTACCACGCAGATTTTCGTCCCAGGATGCGCCGGCCGATAGCGTAATGCGGTCAGCCCGGTCGACGAAGTCGGCATCTCCGACCGTTTCCAGTAGCAGACCGTTGGCATCGGCCAGCACAACCATGCTGCCAGAGTTCCGAATTTGCTCGAAAACATGCTCCATAATCGGCCGCCCCTGCAGCAACAGGTAGCGGTTGCGCTCCTGCTCGGTTTTCAGGGCAATACGATCTAAGGATTCGATACCTGGTAAATTGCCGCTTTCACTCAAACCAAGACGTTGGCAGCGCTCCCAGGAGCGAATGATCAGCGGATCGATCAAGCCGTCTGGATGCTCGCCACGATCAAAAAACAGGCTTCTGGCCTTTTCCAGACGCCGGTCATGTATCTCCGCAATCGGTTGAAACTGGCCCATTTCTCCTCCGGAACTTTGTAAGAATCTTATTTTGTTGCTCCATAAAGTAGCATCTGCCACTTTTCTTAGCAAGGTATTGAACAGTCGATGGACTCGTTGTGCAATTGACGTGCCAGGTTACGTGACCGTAGATCGTGTTTTGCTTGTTTGGCGTGAGCGTATCGCTGCCGAGGGGTTAAATACCCGGTTGAGCAACAAGTCCGCTAGCCCTGGCACAAGCTTTGCAGAAGAGTACAAACAAAAGCAGTTACCCGCACTTACCAAAGGAGCCAATGTGAAACATCCCGTCCGTTCTCTCTGCACTGTTGCCGCAGCCTTTCTCTTTAGCGCCGCAACGCCACTGGCCTTTGCCCATGGTGATGTCGTTCCGCATGCCGTTGATACCACTGGATTGAAAGATCTCGGGGCTGAATGGTTGGAGACCAACCCCTATCGTAAAAATCAGACCGCAATTACTATTGGCAGTTCGGCTTTCAACCAAAACTGTGCGCGTTGCCATGGTTTGGGGGCGATTTCCGGCGGCATCGCCCCGGACCTGCGTTATCTACCATTGGGTGACGAAGGCGATGGCTTCTTCATGCCGCGTATTCGCCATGGCGCAGTGCGTGATGGTCGGGTTTATATGCCGCCGTTTGAAGGTATTTTGAGTCAGGAAGCGATGTGGGCGATTCGTACCTGGGTGGAGAGTGTTCATGAAGAATAATCGTCGTCTGTGGCTCAAAGCCCTGGGTGCCGCGCCGCTATTTTCAGTGCTTCCGGCTCGTGCCGATGAGTTGGCAGCCATTCGTCAACGCGGCCGTTTGCGGATTGCCGTTTATAACGATTTTCCGCCATATGCAATGAGCGGCGGCAAGGGGGTCGATGCTGATATTGGCCGAGCCATTGCTGAAAAACTTGGCTTGGCACCAGAAATCGTTGGCTTCAATGCCGACGAGGATATGAACGATGATTTGCGTAATATGGTCTGGAAAGGCCATTATCTTGGAACGCAACCGGCTGATGTGATGTTGCATGTGCCGGTTGATGAGCATCTGGCCCGGGCCAATGACAAGGTCAGGATTTTCGGCGCCTATCATCGCGAAACCCTGGCCCTGGCGCGCAATCCCGATATCGTGCCGGCACTGGCCGGTTCGGCGGCCGTGGCGCTTGAGATTTTCACGCGGGAAAAAATCGGCGTCGAAACCGCCAGCCTGGCCGACTCGTTTTTGATGGGTGTGCTGAGTGGTCGATTGCGTGACAACGTCACTCATTTCAAAAATGTTGGTGAGACTGCCAAAGCCTTGGTCGATGGTCGTATTTCCGCCATTCTGGCGCCCCGTGCCGAATTGGAAAGTGCTCTGGCTGGGCAGACTCGTTTCCCCATTGAGGTATCCCGATTTGCTGAGCTAAAGGTCGATAGCTGGCCGCTGGGTATGGCCGTCAAGGTTGAAGAATCTGAACTGGCCGAGGCGATCGGTGCGGCGCTGGCCGATCTGAAGCGCGACGGTACGCTGGCGAGCATATTCAAGCGTCACGGTATTTCTTATTTCCCGGCCTGAGCCACATGGGCATTTAATGAGCCAAGCGCGCTATACCCTGCCGGCAATCATTCTGCACTGGATTCAGGCGGTTATTGTTCTCTGGCTGCTTTGGCTGGGCTGGACGATGATCGACCTGCCCAAAGGGGCTGAACGTAGTGCTGCCTACGGTCTGCATAAATCGCTCGGACTGCTGATGTTGCTCGTCATCATCATTCGCCTCATCTGGCGCCAGCGGCAAGCCCCGCCGCCGATGCTGACGAGCGGTTGGGAGGCGAAGTTGGCTCATGGCGTACATCTTGCCCTCTATGGATTCCTGATTCTGGCGCCGGTGGCTGGCTATCTGGCCTCTTCATTCACACCCTACGCTGTGAAGTTTTTTGGCGTTGAAATCCCCAAAGCGGGTTGGCCGGATGAATCCTTGAATGCCTGGTTCAAGCAATGTCACCAGTGGGTAGTTTGGGGCGGCGGAGGCCTGATCTTTCTGCATGTCGCCGGCGCGCTGAAACATCTTGTCAAACGGGATGGTTCGATGCAACGCATGCTGCCCGGCGGGGTGTTCAAAAACTGAGCAGGGTGCTCCATGTGTGATCAGGCGTGGAACGAAGTTTCTGACTAAAGTCATGAAATTATGCTGCGGCGGGCGGTCAGGGCCTCCGCACTCGGATTGAATAAACTGATTCATCATAGCCCGGCTCAA
>CAZLPR010000143.1:0-2421 GCA_964561415.1 uncultured Dechloromonas sp.
GGCCGGGGTCGGGCCGCTTGTGCCGGGTGACGTGCTGGCAGCGGGCATCGACGGCATCGGCAGCCTGCGTGCCCGCATTGTCTAAAAACGTTATTTCGGCCGTTTGTCGATCACCCGCTTCGCCTTGCCGATCGAACGCTCGATGCCGCCGATTTCGACAATGTCGATTTTGGCGGAAATGCCGATGTAGGACTTGATGTGGTGCTGCAGGTCGTGGGCGACGAATTCCTTTTCGGCGGCGCTGGTGAATGCGAAGGCCGGCTTCAGTTCGACATTGACTTTCATCGAGTCGAGGTGACCGTCGCGTGTGAGTTCCAGCACGTAATGCGGCGATAGTTTCGGCTGGCGGAGAATCAACTCCTCGATTTGCGACGGGAAAACGTTGACGCCGCGAATGATCAGCATGTCGTCGGAGCGGCCGGTGATTTTGCCGATCCGCCGCATCGCACGCGAAGTCGGCGGCAGCAGACGGGTCAGGTCGCGGGTGCGGTAGCGGATGACCGGCATCGCCTCCTTGGTCAGCGAGGTGAAGACCAGTTCGCCCTGGCTACCTTCAGGCAACACTTCACCGGTCAGCGGGTCGATGATTTCCGGATAAAAATGGTCTTCCCAGATCACCGGGCCGTCCTTGCTTTCGACGCATTCATTGGCGACACCCGGGCCGATGACTTCCGATAGGCCGTAAATGTCGATGGCGTCGATACCAAAAGCCGCTTCGATTTCACCGCGCATGGCATCCGTCCAGGGTTCGGCCCCGTGAATGCCGATGCGCAGCTCGGTGCTGCGCGGGTCTATGCCCTGGCGCCGGAATTCATCGGCAATATTCAGCATGTAAGACGGCGTCACCATAATGATGTTCGGCTTGAAATCGCAGATCAGCTGCACTTGCTTTTCTGTCTGGCCGCCGGACATTGGAATGACGGTGCAGCCGAGTTTTTCCGCCCCGTAATGCGCCCCGAGGCCGCCGGTAAACAGGCCGTAACCGTAGGCGACATGAACGATGTCGCCCTTGCGCCCGCCGGAGGCGTAAATCGAACGGGCGATCAGATCGGCCCAGGTGTCGATATCCTTCTGCGTATAACCGACGACGGTCGGCCGGCCGGTGGTGCCGCTTGAGGCATGGATGCGTACCACGTCCTGACGGGGCACGGCGAACATGTTGTACGGATAGTTGTCGCGCAGATCCTGCTTGGTGGTGAACGGAAATTTGCGCAGATCGTCGAGCGACTTGAAATCATCCGGATGAACGCCGGCTGCGTCGAAGCGGGCCGTGTAGTGCGGCACGTTGGCGTAAACATGCTGCAACGTCCATTGAAGACGTTCGGTCTGGAGCGCGACGATTTCGTCACGGCTGGCGGTTTCAATGGCGTGCAGGCCTTTGGTCATTTTTACTTTCCCCCTGAGGCGTGGATTTTCGTCCGGCAGCACGGCTGGCTGCTTGAGCCAGATCAATTTGTCTCGCTTTTGCCGGTTGACCGCAGCGCTCCATCGTCGGCAGCCATGCGCCGCATGCGACAATCGCGCCCCATGTTTTTTCTCGCCGCGCGTGGCCTGCTCGCCCACGCTTTCCCCATTCTGATCGCTCAACTCACTTCCATCGGCATGATGGTGGTGGATACGGCCGTGCTCGGCCATGTCAGCGCGCTTGATCTGGCGGCAGTGGCCATTGGCGGCGGCATTCACGTCGCCGTCGTTTTCGCGCTGGTCGGCATCCTGCAAGCGGTGGCGCCGGTGGTCGCCCATTTGCATGGCGCTCAACGAGATAGCGAAGTAGCCGCTGTCCTGCAGCAGGGGTTTTGGCTGGCCTTGCTGCTCTCCGTGCCCGGCGTGCTGTTTTTGATCCATCCCGGCGCCGTGCTCGGCATGGTTGAGATGGATCCTGCGGTCGACGCCCGGGTTCGCGAATATTTGACCTTGCTCGCCTGTGGCCTGCCGGCAGCGCTCTGCTATCGCACCTTTTACGCGTTCTGTAATGCGCTCGGCAAGCCGCGTGTCTTGATGGGCATTGGTCTCGTCAGCCTGATGCTGCATGCCGTCCTGGCCCGGGGGCTGGCCCTGCAAGGCTGGTTGGGCGAGCCGTTGGGGGTCGTTGGCTGCGGCATTTCCAATATCGTGATCGGCTGGCTGGCCTGCCTGAGCGCTGCGGCTTACCTTGCTTTTGGCCAGTTCGGCCAGCGTTATCAGCCATTTGCCAACTGGCAGCGACCCGACCTGACAAGGTGGCACGAACTCATCCGTCTTGGACTGCCGATGGGTTTGTCCAATCTGGTTGAAATTACCGCCTTTACGCTGGTCAGCCTGTTTATCGCGCCGCTCGGCGCCACCGTGGTTGCCGGGCATCGCATCATCGCCAATATTTCGGCATTCACCTACATGCTGCCGCTCTCCCTCGCCATTGCGACCATGGCGGCCGTCGGGCAG
>CAZLPR010000143.1:2447-5413 GCA_964561415.1 uncultured Dechloromonas sp.
TGGCGGCGCGCCCAGGCGACGATCCGGGCCGGGTTGACGATTGCTGGCGGCTTGTCTTTATTTTCCGGCCTGTTCCTCTGGTTTGTCACGGTGCCGTTGATCGCCGCTTATACCGATGATCCCGCCGTACGTAGTGTGGCCGGCAGCCTGGTGATCTATGTCGCGATTTACCAGGTTTTCGATGCCTTGCAGACGGTCGCGGCGCATGCGCTGCGGGCTTATCGGGTTGTCTTTGTGCCAATGCTGATTCAGACTTTTTGTTTTTGGGGCGTCGGCTTGCTCGGCGGGGCATGGCTTTGTTATCGCTGGCAGCCGGCGTTGGGGGTCGCTGGTTTTTGGCTGGCCACCTTGCTCGGTTTGCTCCTGGCGGCGGCGACACTTTTGCCGCTACTGCGTCAGGCGATGCGGGCCACGGAGAGTAGTCCGTAATTATGAATTTTTGCCTGTAATGGTTTTTCCCGTCTGTGGTAAAATTTTTGATGAATATCGTATAACCGGGCGGCGCCAAATGGTTTTTGGCGCCGTTCATTGCTCGCAACTCAACTAATCGCAAGGAAAGCGCATGAAAATTCACGAATATCAGGGCAAACAACTCCTGAAGAAATTCGGCGTTACGGTTCCGCGCGGGATCTTCTGTCTGTCCGTCGATGACGCGGTCAAGGCAGCAGAAGAACTCGGCGGCAGTGTCTGGGTGGTCAAGGCCCAGATCCACGCCGGTGGCCGTGGCAAGGGTGGTGGCGTTAAAGTCGCCAAATCGCTCGAGCAAGTGCGCGAATACGCCAACCAGATTCTCGGCATGCAACTGGTGACGCACCAGACCGGCCCGGAAGGCCAGAAGGTTCGTCGCCTGCTGATCGAAGAAGGCGCCGACATCAAGCACGAGTACTACGTTGCGGCGCTGACTGATCGCGCCACGCAGACCGTTGCGATGATGGCTTCCTCCGAAGGCGGCATGGACATCGAAGAAGTTGCCCACAAGACTCCGGAAAAAATCCTCAAGGTTTTCATCAATCCGCTGGTCGGCCTGACCGACGAACAAGCCTTGACCCTGGTTGCCGGTATCGGCATTCCGGCCGCTTCCCAGGCGCAAGCCGTTGAAGCGCTGAAGGGCTTGTACACCTGCTACATGGAAACCGATGCTTCCCTGGCCGAAATCAATCCGCTGATTCTCGAAGGCAACGGCAACATCAAGGCGCTCGACGCCAAGTTCAACTTCGACTCCAACGCTCTGTACCGTCAGCAGGAGATCGTTGCTTTCCGCGATCTGGACGAAGAAGATGCCGACGAAGTCGAGGCTTCCAAGTTCGATCTGGCCTATATCGCACTCGACGGCAACATCGGCTGTCTGGTCAATGGTGCCGGTCTGGCCATGGCCACGATGGACACCATCAAGCTGTTCGGCGCCGAGCCGGCCAACTTCCTCGACGTCGGCGGTGGCGCGACGACCGAGAAAGTCACCGAAGCTTTCAAGATCATGCTCAAGAACCCCAAGGTCAAGGGCATCCTGGTCAACATCTTCGGCGGCATCATGAAGTGCGACACCATTGCTGCCGGCGTTGTTGCTGCCGCCAAGGAAACCCAGCTCAGCGTGCCGTTGGTCGTGCGCATGAAGGGCACCAACGAGGATCTCGGCAAAAAGATTCTCCAGGAATCCGGTTTGCCCATCATCTCTGCCGATTCCATGGCAGAAGCCGCCACCAAGATCGTTGCTGCGGTCAAGTAAGGAGCTATTGCATGTCCATTTTCATCAATAAAAACACCCGCATCATCACCCAGGGCATCACCGGCAAGACCGGCCAGTTCCATACGGAAAAGTGCCAGGAATACGCCAACGGCAAAGAATGCTTCGTCGCCGGCGTGAACCCGAAGAAGGCGGGCGAGTCGATCTTCAATATTCCTATTTTCGGTTCCGTCAAGGAAGCCGCTGCCGAAACCGGCGCCACCGTTTCCGTCATCTACGTGCCGCCCCCGGGCGCTGCCGCCGCGATCTGGGAAGCCGTTGAAGCCGATCTCGATCTGGCGATCTGCATCACCGAAGGCATTCCTGTGCGCGACATGCTGATCCTGCGCAACAAGATGATGGCCAAGGAAGCTGCCGGCGGCAAGAAGACCCTGCTGCTCGGCCCGAACTGCCCCGGCCTGATCACCCCGGACGAAGTGAAGATCGGCATCATGCCGGGTCACATTCACCGCAAGGGTCGCATCGGCGTCGTTTCCCGCTCCGGCACCCTGACTTACGAAGCCGTTGGCCAGCTCACCGAAATCGGTCTCGGCCAGTCGTCTGCCGTCGGTATCGGTGGCGACCCGATCAACGGCCTGAAGCACATCGACGTCATGAAGGCTTTCAACGACGATCCGGATACCGATGCGGTCATCATGATCGGCGAAATCGGCGGTCCCGACGAAGCCGAAGCCGCCCAGTGGTGCAAGGCCAACATGCAGAAGCCCATCGTCGGCTTCATCGCGGGCGTGACGGCTCCAGCCGGCAAGCGCATGGGCCATGCTGGCGCGCTGATCTCCGGCGGTGCCGACACGGCCGATGCCAAGCTCGCCATCATGGAAGAGTCGGGTTTCATCATCACGCGCAATCCCTCGGAACTGGGCAAACTGCTCAAGGCCCAGCTGAAGTAATGCGGTAGTCGCTGCCGTAAGCACAATTACGGACGACCCGGGCGCCGCAGCCCGGTAGACTGAAGTCTCCAAAAAAACAGAAGCGCCCGAAACCCTGGTTTCGGGCGCTTCTTGCATTCATAACAATGGAGTGACGTCATGGAATTTCTGCACAGTGCCGATTTCTGGATCGGTCTCGTCAAGATCGTCTGGATCAACATCATCCTTTCGGGGGACAACGCGGTCGTCATCGCTCTGGCCGCGCGCTCCCTGCCGCCGCACCAGCAGCGCAAGGCCGTTTTCTGGGGCTCTGGCGCGGCCGTGGTGCTGCGCATCGCGTTGACGGTGGTGGCCGC
>CAZLPR010000144.1:0-5396 GCA_964561415.1 uncultured Dechloromonas sp.
GCAGAGGAGAAAATTGTCCGCGTGGTTGGCTTGTCCTCTGCGGTGCTGTTCAATAAGGAAGAGCCGCTCAATCCGGTCAATCGCCGCATCAGCATGATCGTGATGAACAAGAAGGCCGAAGAGGCGGCCAGTCATGACGGTGGTACGGTCGGTGAGAACATTGCTGCGGATGATGAAGAATCCGGTGATGCCGGCGCGGGCGCCGAGTTCGATGGCATCGGCGGCATTGAGGGGTGAAAAAACGACAATGCCCAGGACGATGGCCTGGGGCAAGCCGATCAGCGCGGCAAGCAAGCCGCCGGCGAGGTCATGTTTGGTGATCTGCAATTGATGAGTCCGGCTGGTTTCGGGCGATTAGGGTGCGGTTGTGGTAATTGGATTGAGCGTGCCATTTACAGCCCCTGACAAGCTGTATTTCTGCCGGCGCCAGGATGTTACGCGAGATATTTCTGCCCGAGAAATGCTTATGTCAAAATAGATGCGTCAGCGAATTTTGCCCGACCAGCCCTGATCAACTCCGTCGGCTTCGCTGCTGACTGGATAACGCGCAAGCGCGCAATTTTTAAAAAAATATCAGCCAGCCTGCGTTGTCTCTCCTGAACCCAAGGAGAAGGTAAATGCAGAACGTGATGCGTATCGCCCGCGCCATCAGCAAGAGACGGCCAGGAGGTTGCGGTTATGGCGTTGGCGACCTGGCTGAGGCTTTTCACTACGTGGATTTTGTCGATCGTAGGAGCCTTGGTGTCTTGTGCCGGTGGTTGGGGATTGAGGCCGCTTGTTATGGCCAGCTAAGATCGGGTGGCCAACAGCTCGTCGCTGAGGGGCTGGGCCTGATTATTCCGCTGGAACGGGATCTTCGCGAGAAGATGGAAGGGATTCCTTTCGCTCTCGAAAACATCGTCGGCACTCCCTCCGATGGCGATCTGGATGCGCAGGCTATGGAACGCTGGGTGCTGGCCAGTGAGCTATCCGGACAAGGCAAGTCAAAGTTGCAACCCAATACCGTTCCTTCGATCGAGAAAACACGACCAGTGATCGTGTCGCCACCACCGCCGCGCAGCTTGCGGACACAATTGACCGAAGTCGTCTTCGGTCAGGACGATGTGCTGGCAGAGGTGGTCAATGCCTTGGCTGAGCGCGAGGGCTCGTTGCCTACTCGGCCGCTGGTGATGCTCGCCGCCGGCCCCGGCCCGAGTGGCAAGACGCTGCTGGGCAATGCCCTGGCAGCTGCATTGCCGGGCCATGCGCTGCGCAGCTTCGAGATGTCGGCTTACCTGAGCCACAACGATTTTGGCCTGACCGGCCTGCGCTACGGCTATACCGATGCCCATCCGGGCGAACTGACGAGCTTCGTTCGCCACAATCCGCGGGCGATCATCGTGTTCGAAAACATCGACCGCGCCCATCCGGTGATCCAGAACACCTTGGTTCCGGCAGTGACGCAGGGTGTTCTGCGGGATCAGTATTGGGCAGGGCTTGGTGATCGTGGCAAGCCGGGGAAGTCAGAGATTGATGACGGACTGTTCGGATCAAGGGAACGGAATGCCCCTGCGGGGGTTGCCGACCCGGATGTGAGCTTCAGGGAATGCATCCTGATCTTCACGACCAGCCAGGGCGAGGCAGCGCATGAACTGCCGATCTACAACGATCGTCACCAGATGTGTCTGGCGGAGCGTTCTGCCATGCTGCTTGAGGCTCTTCGCGCCAGTGACGACGCCAGCGAGCGGCAGATCGCCCCGGGGCTGCTGAATGCCTTGGGCGAAAGACTGGTCTTGCCCTTCCGAAGGCTCGATACGCCGTCGCTCGGCCGCCTGGCCCAGGCGCGGCTTCGTGAAGCCGTGGCGCACTGGCACGCTACGAGTCGTCGAGCGGTGCGTGTTGAAAATATGGAGCAGATGGCTGAGCTATTCATGCTCTCGCTGGGCCACCGCGCCTCTCCGCGCACGCTGACGACCAAAGCCGCAGCGGATTTTCTCTTCCCCGGGGTGTCGACCGCGGGACAGCCGACTACGCATAAGCGCTTGGTCATTGGGCTGGACAGGGATAGTTGCCCAGCTTACGCGGGATTTCGCGAAACGCTTGGCGCTGATCCGGTGCTGACGCTGTTTCGCAAACGCCAGGTAGTTGTCTGTACGCCGAAGCGGCGAGAGGATGACCAATCGGTATTCCTGTGGTTGGGCGACTTCCGAACGGGGAACGTCAAATCTGCGGTGGATTTTGCCGGGCAGGGGGGATTTCAAGTCGAAATGCCCGATATTGGATTCTCCGATGTTCTCGGACATGAACTGGCGAAGGCTCGCCTGCGGCAGACTGCCAAGCTGTTGCGAAAGCAGCATCAACTGGCTTCGCTTGGCGTTAGCGTGCCGCGTGGCGTATTGCTCTACGGTCCGCCAGGAACGGGCAAGACCCTGCTGGCCAAGGCCTTTTCCAGCGAGGCGGACATGCCTTTTGTTGCCGTGACCGGGACCGAAATGATGGACCCCGATTTCGTCCGCAAGCTCTTTATCCGCCTACGTCGCTATGCGCCAGCCACTTTGTTCATCGATGAAGTTGATGCCTTGGGACGGCGTGGGCAGAGCGCACTGGGTGATGCAGTAATTAATCAGTTGCTGGCCGAGATCGATGGTTTTGCCGGGGCCGTTGGCGAACCGGTATTTGTCATTGCTGCGACCAATTACCCGGAAAAACTCGATGCCGCGTTGGTACGTTCAGGCCGTATCGATGTGCATATCGAAGTGCCTGTGCTGGATGCCGTGGCAAGGAGGCAGTTCTTAGAAAGATACCGACGCATTCCCGGCTTGTCGGCTATGAATATCGAGCGAGCGTTGAATCTATCGGGGGGAATGTCCGGTGCCGATCTGGAAAAAGCCAGGCGCGAAATCGTTCTGGAAATGAACCGCTGCGATCTGGTGCAGGCGGATGAGGCGATGGTCCTTGCCAAATTGAATGAGCTGAAATATGGCAAGACACGCGATGTGGAATGTTCACCGGAAGAGCTTGCGCGCAATGCGTTTCATGAAGCCGGGCACGCCGTGCTGGGGCAATTGCTGTTTCCTGAACAAATCATTGAGCGGGTTTCAATTGAAATTCGGGGCGATACCCTGGGCGGCGTCAGTTTTGTCAGTGACCGGGCACGTGTCGATAACCTGGATGCCGAACTGGTGCAAAGGCGGCTCTGCATGCTTCTGGCCGGACGTGCGGCGGAAATGAGGCAGTTTGGCCGTGCCGGCTGCAATGCGGGAGCGACGGGCGATATCCAGCAGGCAACTGAACTGGCCAGCCGTGCCGTATTGTGTTGGGGCCTGGATGAAACGGTAGGGATGCTGATGATGGCTTCTTCCGGGAATCAGGTGCCGGCAATCAGCGCTGTGCCTGAATGGGCGGTGGCTCGTATCCGTGTCTGGATCAATGGTGCATTTGCTCAGGCCGGGCACTTGTTGTGCGAGCACTGGAATGTCGTTGAACGGGTCGCCGAGCAGTTGCTGGAACGGCGCACATTGGGTGGCGGCGAGTGGCAAGAGTTCTGGGGCAGCCTGACGACGAAACGCACATCTCTTGAATCAATCGGCGCCTAAGCGATGCCATTCCGGATCAGCAAAATCATTTCAGGCGGACAAACCGGGGTTGACCGGGCGGCGCTCGATTGGGCAATTTCGCAGAGTATTGCCCATGGTGGTTGGTGCCCCAAGGGGCGCCTGGCTGAGGATGGCATCCTTGATTCACGGTACCAACTGACGGAAGTTCCCTTCGGTAGCTACCGCCAGCGAACGCGACGGAATGTGGAGGACAGCGATGGGACGCTGATCCTGAATGTGGGGCCGCTGGAGGGCGGTACATTGAGCACGAAGCGTTTTGCGGAGAAGCTTGGTAAGCCGCTGTTCATGCTCCAACTGGATTTTTGGCTAGCGTATCCATTGCTGGCGGAATTGAGCGACTGGGTTGCGCGGCACGATATTCGTGTTCTTAATGTTGCAGGGCCACGAGAAAGCAGATATCCGGGAGTCTATGGATTGGCAACAGAAGTTCTTGTAGTTACGTGGTCATGCTCTGAGAAGTGCGCTAATTGCTGAAACAGCCTAGCCGTTATGGCTGACTGCTGTTTGATGGCAGATCGGCGGGTTCATGCTCGTAAAGCTGTCGTAGCCCATGAAAACATCATCAGGCAGGCTTTGGGCACGAAGTTGTCACTAAAATACATAAAATTGGCTGGTCAGCATGAAGCAATATCACAACCGGTTTTGTATCGGGCTTGGTGGGTTCCGCTTTGCTGGTTGTGGCAAGCGGCCTGCTTTGGAATCTTGTTCCCGCCAATTGCAACCCGTGCAGAAACAGTTTTTCCCGCTCCGCCAGCGGCAGTTCGGTTCACGTTGACCAGCGTTGCCGGATTGGAGCAGGGTGGGGACGCTGCATACCCCGCCAGCGGGGCGAAGGGGTGGATGACGCCTTCTATTGCGGTGGCGGCCCAGCCTGAGTCCCGGCTTTTCCGGCCCGCCGCGATGCCCGGCGCATTTGGCCGCTGCCGGAAAGCGTCGGCTGTCCACTATCATTCGGCTTTATCTGAATCAAGGCGAAGGGGAATCTGTGTATTACATCGTCGAAAGCGACAAATCATTCTACGAAGCGACCTTCGACCTGGCGCCCGTGATCCAGCGCCTGGGCTTCGTCGTCCTGCATATTCACGATCTGGGCGAAACGCTGCGCCGCAGGGAGATCGATTTCGATGATGACTGCCAGGTGTTTGAAGTCGGCAATTACCGGCAGTTCGAAAAAATGCTGGCCATCGACATCAAGCTCAGCCTGGTCTTGCCCTGGCGGATTTCGATATTTACCGAAAACGGCGCCACCAAGATCGGCTTGATCCGGCCGGAGCAGATGCTGGCGGGGTTGAACCAAAATCCCGAGTTGGCTCGGATCGCTCGGGAAATCGAGGAAAAAATGTTGCAGATCGTCGATGAAACGCGTTAGGGGAAGCTCCGGCCCGGATCGAAGAGAATGATTTTGCCAGGGAGTTTGGCCTGGTAGTGGAACCTGGCAGAGCGCTGCATAAAAGCGCCGCTGTATCGTTCCGGCTTGAAAAAAGAGCAGAAAAAGACGAGCATTCGGCCCTTTTTTCGATCCGCCAGCGGCACCGGTCCGGGCCGTGCCGATGGATCGGGTACAAATTTACCGGTGGAGCAGCCATGACCTTCAAAGACAGTTCGTCGCATTTTCAGATCGTCGACGTAGGGATGGTCGAACCAGACCCCGGCCATCCCCGACAGAATATCGAGGAAGGAAACCTGAAGGGACTGGTCAACTCGATTGCGAAGCTGGGTCTGATTCATCCCCTGATTGTTCGTCCGGCGACTGCCGACGGGCGCTATATGGTCATTGCCGGTGAACGGCGGCGGCAGGCC
>CAZLPR010000145.1:0-5377 GCA_964561415.1 uncultured Dechloromonas sp.
TTTGCAGGCGCCCGCCGACCTGGTGCTGCTCGACGAGCCGACCAATAATCTTGATGCCGCCGGTGTGGCGCACCTGACGGCGCATCTGCGCGACCGGGCGAAAGCCGGGGCGGGGATGATTGTGGTCAGCCACGACGCAGCTTTCGTCGAAGGCGTTTGTGACCGCGTTCTGGTGCTCGGAGCGCGCGATGTTAAGTGAGCTTTTTCTCATCCCTTTTTTGACCGGACTCTGTCTGGCCATCGTCCTGCCTTTGCTCGGCTGCTACCTGCGCCTGCGTGACGAATGGCTGGCTGCCCTCGCCTATTCACATGTGGCCGCAGCCGGGGCATTGCTCGCGCTGGTTAGCGCACTGCCGCCCGCCGTGGGTGGCGTGGCTGCCGCCGGGCTGGCCGGTGCCGGCAAGCGATTTTTCGCCGGCAAACTGGCCGGTGGCGCCAGTTATGCCCTGCTGCTACTCGGCGGCTGGGCCGTTGCTGTGCTGCTCGCCGCGAATCATCCCTTGGCCGAACGCCTCGGTCACGCGCTGTTCGACGGCCAGCTTTATTTCTCCAACGCCGGGCAACTCAGTCTGGTCGCACTGGGTAGCGTCATTACCTGGCTCGCTCTGCATCGCCTCGGCAAGCATTTACTGCTTGCCCACGTCTACCCTGATTTCTTCCGTATTCGTGGCTTGCGGGCCTGGCCGACGCAAAGTGGTTTCGATCTCCTCGCCGCCTTGGCGCTCGCCCTCGCCACGATGAGCATGGGCGTCATGGGGTCTTTTGCCCTCGTATTCATTCCTCCCTGGCTGGCTTTTCGCCGCGCCCATAACTGGCGTGCCGGCTTGTGGCTGGCGTTGGCGATTGGCCTGCTTGCCTATGTCGCGGCCTTCTGGCTGGCGCTTGAACTGGATCAACCTTTCGGGCCGGTGCTGGCACTGCTGCTGATCCTCTCCGGACTGGTTATTGCATGAGCCTGGCCGGCATGCTAAAAAGCTTCCTCTATACGCGGAGCGCTCATGGTTTTTTCTTTTTTTAAAAAACAGCCTCAGAAAATGCCGGAACGGCCAGCGGCCCGCCCGCGCGCTCCGGAGCCCCAGCCTGAGGTCAGAGCGCCGAAGCCGCTGATTGTCGATGTCGAGCCACTTTCACTTTCTGAGCCCTTGCCGGACCTTGAATTTACCTCGAGCAGACCGCCCGAACCTATTCCGCCAGAGATGAAAGCCGGGGAGCTGTCACCTGCATCGCCGGAAGATATCGCGTTGGCGGTGGGGGAGCTTGATTTTGATCATGACGGCTTTGCCGAATCCAGCGTCATGGCGATTGATGTCGAGCACGCCGCCGAGCCGCTGCAAGCCGATATCGAGCAGGTTGTTGTGATGTTCGCCAATGGTCAGGATTCGGCGGCCCGGGCGCTGCTGGAAATGCTTATTCGGGCCCATCCCGGTCGTGAGGGGCAGTATTTCTGGACCTTGCTTTTCGATCTATTGCAGGTGGCCGGAGATCGCCCCGCCTTCGAAAAGCTGAGTGTCGAATTTACCCAAGCCTGTGAAATATCTCCGCCCTCCTGGCGCCAGGCACCGCCAGTCACAGCCAGCAACGGCGCCAGTTCGCACGATTTCATGCTCCAGGGCGTGTTGACCGCAGACGGTGCGCAACCGGTGGCTGAACTAGCCAGACTGGTCGGGCAGCGACAGCTGGAAAAGTGTGTAATCCGGGTTGATTGCGGCAAACTGATTGGCTGTGATGACACCGTAGCCGGGCAACTGGCAGAATTGCTTAGCCAAGCGCGGCGGCATGGTCCGGCGCTGCTGCTGGAAAATATCGAGGGTTTGCTCGGCCGGCTCAATGAACGCCTGGTTGTGGGCGAAGCGATCCACGCGCCAGCCTGGCTACTGTTGCTTGAGCTGTTGCAGCGTCACTCGACGCAGGATGTCTTTGAAGAGCGGGCGGTTAACTACGCCGTCACTTTCGAGCTGTCCCCCCCTTCATGGGAAAGCCAGTCAGGCAGGCTTGCCAAGGTGCCATTGTCAGCCAACGAAACACCGGATGACGCCTATTATTTTTCAGGCGAGATTAAAAACTCGCGTTTCGACGAGCTGGTGGGTGTTTTTGAAATGATCGATCAGCCGATTCTCGACTTCTCCGGCGTCCGCCGGATGGATTTCTACTCGGCCGGGCAACTGGTCAATCGGCTGTCACCTTACAAGATGGCCGGGCGGGAAATTATCATCCGTAGCCCGAACCATCTAATCGCTGAATTAATGGTGGTCGTTGGCCTCAGTAAACAGGCTCGAATCATCGTTCCCAAGTCATAAGCGTTAGGAAAAAACATGGAGCAATATCACGGCACCACTATTTTGTCGGTGCGGCGCGGCAACTCGGTCGCCATGGGCGGCGACGGCCAGGTGACCCTGGGCAATATCGTCATCAAGGCGACAGCGCGCAAAGTTCGGCGCCTTTATCAGGGGCGCATTCTGGCCGGATTCGCCGGCGGCACCGCCGATGCCTTTACGCTGTTCGAGCGTTTTGAATCGAAGCTGGAAAAGCATCAGGGCAACCTCATGCGTTCGGCCGTCGAACTGGCCAAGGACTGGCGTTCGGACCGCGCCCTGCGCCGGCTGGAAGCCATGCTTTCGGTGGCGGACCGGGAAAATTCGCTGATCATTACCGGCAATGGCGATGTGCTGGAGCCGGAATTCGGCATCGTCGCCATCGGTTCCGGCGGCTCCTACGCGCAAAGCGCCGCCCGTGCCCTGCTCGAAAATACCGAGCTGGCACCGCTCGATATCGTTACCAAGTCGCTGGAAATTGCCGGCGATATCTGCATTTATACCAACCGCAATTTCACGATCGAGGTTCTGGAATGACGGCAATGACCCCGCAGGAAATCGTCCATGAACTGGACAAACACATCGTCGGCCAGAATAACGCCAAAAAAGCTGTCGCCATTGCGCTGCGCAATCGCTGGCGGCGGGCGCAGGTGGCTGAACCTTTACGCCAGGAAATTACGCCAAAAAATATCTTGATGATTGGGCCAACCGGCGTCGGTAAAACGGAAATTGCCCGTCGTCTGGCGCGGCTGGCCAATGCGCCGTTTATCAAAATTGAAGCGACCAAGTTCACCGAAGTCGGCTATGTCGGCCGCGACGTCGAGACGATCATCCGTGATCTGGTGGAAATTGCCATCAAATCGCAGCGCGAACGGGCGGTGAAACAAATGCGCGGCCGGGCCGAGGATGCGGCGGAAGAGCGGGTACTCGATGCCTTGTTGCCACCGGCACGTGGCCCCGGATTTTTCGCTGAAAACACAGGGGCTACGGAAGAGAGCGGGACGCGTCAGAAATTTCGCAAAAAACTGCGGGAAGGCGAGCTGGATGACAAGGAAATCGAGATCGAGGTCTCGATGCCTGGCATGCAGGCCGAAATTTTCGCGCCGCCCGGCATGGAGGAGTTGACCCAGCAGATTCAGGGCATGTTTCAAAATATCGGTGGCGGCAAGAAAAAAAGCCGTAAATTGAAAATCCCCGAAGCACTGAAACTGTTGACCGAGGAAGAAGCCGCGAAACTGGTCAATGATGAGGATGTGAAACTCGAAGCGGTCAAAGCGGTCGAGCAGAATGGCATCGTTTTTCTCGACGAACTGGACAAAATCGCCAGTCGTTCTGAAATGCAGGGTGCCGATGTGTCGCGCCAGGGCGTGCAGCGCGATCTGTTGCCGTTGGTTGAAGGCACGACGGTGTCGACCAAGTACGGCATGATCAAGACCGATCACATTTTGTTCATCGCGTCTGGCGCTTTCCATCTCTCCAAACCATCCGACCTGATTCCCGAACTGCAGGGGCGTTTCCCGATTCGGGTTGAGCTCGATTCGCTGTCAGTCGCTGATTTTGAATGCATCCTGACCCAGACGGATGCTTGTCTGACCCGGCAATATCAGGCTCTGCTCGCAACCGAAGGCGTGCAGCTTGAGTTCGCTGCCGAGGGCGTCCGGCGCCTGGCTGAAATCGCCTATCAGGTGAATGAGAAGACCGAAAATATCGGCGCTCGTCGCTTGCATACGGTGATGGAAAAGCTGCTTGAGGAAGTCTCCTTCGCAACCGGCAAGGTCGGCCAGGAGAAGCTGCTCATCGACGCTGCCTATGTCAATTTACGACTGGGCGAACTGGCGGCCGACGAAGACTTGTCGCGCTACGTTTTGTGACCGACGCCAGCCTCAGCTTTCGCCTTCTCGCCATCCTCTTCCCGATTTTCGGGATTGTCGCGGCGGGCTATTTTTACGCTCGTCATCACAAGCCGGAAATGGCGGTGGCCAACCGGCTGAACATGGATGTCTTTGTGCCGGCGCTGGTCTTTGCCGCGATGGCGGGCAAGTCGTTCGACCTGCTCGCCTACGCGCCGTTGGCGCTTGGCGGTTTTCTCGTTCTGGCGACCTGCGGTCTCCTTGCCTGGCCTATTGCCCGGCTGATCGGTGTGCAACCGAAAACGCTGGTGCCGCCGATGTTGTTCAACAACTCCGGCAACATCGGCCTGCCGCTCGCCGTGCTTGCCTGGGGCGAAGCGGCGCTACCGGCCGCGGTCATTCTCTTTATGGTCGAAAATACCCTGCACTTTTCCTTCGGCGCCCGCCTGCTTGACCCGAAAACACGGCTATTGACCCTGTGGCGAATTCCCGTGGTTTTTGCCGCAATTGCCGGGTTGACCGTAGCCATCCTCAAAATCCCCATCTGGCAGCCTTTGGTCATCGCCATCAAGATGCTGGGGGACGTTTCGGTACCCTTGCTGCTCTTTTCGCTCGGCGTGCGGATGACCGACGTTTCTTTCAGCGAGTGGAAAGTGGCGACCGGCAGCGCGATTCTGCGCCCGCTGGCCGGCATGCTGATTGCCGCCGGGGTGATCCAGTTACTCGGCTTGCAAGGTCAGGAAGCGGCGATGTTGCTGGTCTTTGGCGCCTTGCCGCCAGCGGTACTCAACTTTCTCTTTGCCGAACGTTACAAGCAGGAGCCCGAGCGTGTGGCGTCGATTGTGCTGATCGGCAATCTCGCAGCCCTGCTCTTTTTGCCACTGGCCCTGGCGTTCGTTTTATGAGTCGCCGTAACGATTGATTTGCCGGCGGTCGCGCTTGGTTGGGCGGCCGTGTAAATCAGCGGCCGGGTCAATGAACAGTTGGCGTGTTTCGCGTTGAATTTCCCGGGCTGCGATGCTGGTGGCGCTTTCTTCATAAAGCAGCCTTGCTTCCGGCGCCGGGCCGCGTTTGTCCGAGAGGGCGCGAACGCAGACCTCCCAGCGCACTTCGCTATTGCTGATCTCCAGTCGGTCGTCGATCTTGACCTCGCGCGAAGCCTTGACCCGACTGCCATTGAGTTGCACCTTGCCACCGGTGATCGCCTCGGTGGCC
>CAZLPR010000146.1:0-5373 GCA_964561415.1 uncultured Dechloromonas sp.
GCCGGTCAGGCAAATTTTGCCGCCTGCCGGTGCCGCCTGCATGGCATTTTCGAGCAGGTTGATCAAGGCGCCGAACAAGGCCTTGCGGCTGCCGACGATTTTTGCCGCAAAATCCGGGTTGACCGCAGTAAAGACCAAACCATGCTCGCGCATCAAGGGTTCAACCGTTTGAGCGGCTTCGGCGAGCAATTCACTGAGCACGATGATGTCACGCCCGATACTCTCACCGCGGGCGAAAAGCAGCACGTCCTGAATCAAATGTTCCAGCCGGCGCAATTGCCCGGTCGCTTTCTCTGAAAAACGCGCCCGCGCTTCATCCGGCACATTCGGCTGACCGAGGTTGGCGGCATAGAGCAAAGCAGCCGCCAAGGGTGTGCGTAACTGGTGGGCCAGCGAGGCGGCCATTTCGCCCATTGCCGCCAAGCGCTGATTGCGTTCCAGCTCGGTTTTCATTTGGTGCGCAGCGGTGACGTCATGAATCAACAAGATTTTCCCGCCGGCTGAAGCGAGAAGGCTTTCGGCAATCGAGACTCGCCCCTCGCCCAACAACCACTCGCCGACGGTCATGGTCGGCTCAAGATAAGCGCTTACGATGTCGCCCCAATGCTGACCAACCATGCCGGCACCGAACATGCTGATTGCTGCCGGATTGGCCGCTGCGACAAATGCTGCCGCATCGAGCACAACGACACCGGCCGGCAAGGCATCGAGCAATGAAGAAAGACGTTCGGAAAGCGCTTCTTTTTCCTGATACTGGCGACGCAATTCGCCATTGGCGATAGCCAGTTCCTCGGTCAGCCTGGCCGCCCGCGCCTCGAGCGCTTCGTAAGCCTGGGTCAATTCGGCCGAAACCTGATTGAACATGGCAAATGCCCGCTGCAATTCGGCGGTCTTGTTTTCCGGGTCGGGTGGAGCGGTGTTGGCCTGCAGGCTGGGCATTGAAAAAGATAGGGGGGATTAAGCGCCGGTAATAGTAAAATATTTCGAGGCAATTGGGCCTACCAATTGATTTTTCTTGTATTTCACTGCAATTCAACCGGGCATTAATGGCAGCAACGACTGAAACGATGGCAGACACTGCGCCGGATGCGAATCCTTTGGAGCGCCTGCGCGAAGCGTTTAACCGGCTCGGACAGCAGCAGAAAATAGCTTTTCTGGTAGGTTTGGCCGCGCTGATTGCCGTCATTGTCGGTGCCGTACTTTGGAGCCAGCAGCCGGACTGGCGAGTTCTGTTCTCGAACCTGACCGAAAAAGACGGCGGCGCGATTGTCGCCATTCTTGAGGCACAAAATACCCCGCATCGTTACAGCGATGGCGGCGCCTTGATGGTGCTGGCTGATCGCGTTCACGAAGTCCGCCTGAAACTCGCCTCGCAAGGTTTGCCGCGTGGCGGGCTGGTTGGTTTCGAGTTGATGGAGAATCAAAAATTCGGCACCAGCCAGTTTGCCGAACAGGTTAATTATCAACGCGGCTTGGAAGGCGAACTGGCGCGAACCATTCAGTCGATTGGCGCCGTACAGTCGGCCCGTGTACACTTGGCCATCCCCAAACCTTCCGTTTTTGTGCGCGAGGAGCAAAAGCCAACCGCTTCGGTGATGCTCAACCTTTACCCCGGCCGAACATTGGATGGGGCGCAGATTGCCGGTATCGGCCACCTGATTTCTTCCAGCGTGCCGCAGTTGCCGATGGGTAACGTGGCGATTATTGATCAGAACGGCACCCTGCTTTCGCAACTTAAAAGCAAGCTTTCCGATGCCGGTCTTGATCCGGCTCAGCTCAAATATGTGCGCGAAACTGAAAACGGGATCATCAATCGTATTGAAGAAATTCTGACACCAATGCTCGGTGCCGGCAATTTCAAGGTGCAAGTAGCGGCCGATATCGATTTTTCCCAGAACGAGCAAACCGCCGAGACTTTCCGCCCGAACAGCACACCGGAAGCGACAAGCATACGCAGCCGGCAAAGTAACGAAACAGCCAATATCAACCAGCTTGCGGGCGGCGTTCCCGGCGCCCTGACCAACCAGCCGCCGGTACCGGCGACCGCGCCGCTGACGCAACCGGCAACCGGCAATGTCTCCGGTCAACCGGCAAAACCGGGCAATATTCAGGGACAGCTGGACTCTGCCGGGGTGACGGCACCGCTTAACCCTGTTGGCCAGCCTATCAGCACCAGCAAGAACGCCACGATCAATTATGAGGTGGACAAAACCGTCCGCTACACCAAGCAGGCGATTGGCAATATCCGCCGACTGTCGGCGGCGATGGTGATCAACCATCGGCCGGAAATCGACAAGGCAGGCAAGACAGTCAATAAGCCGCTGCCCGATGCGGAAATGAAGCAGATCAACGAACTGGTGCGTGAAGCAATGGGCTTCAGCAAGGAGCGCGGCGACACTATTTCAGTGGCCAATGCACCGTTCACCGCAGTGGATAAGACAGAGACCGAATTGCCGATCTGGAAAGATCCGGAAAACATTTCCTACGCCAAGGAACTGGTCAAATATCTGTTAATCGCTGCAATCATCGCCTTCCTGTATTTCAAGATTATCAAGCCTTCGCTGAAAACCATGTTCGAACCGGAGGAGAAAGCGGCTCATGAAGGCGGCGGCGAAGGTGGCGGCGAAGGCGGGGGTGTGGGCGGCATGCCTGGCATGACCGATGAAGAGGGCGCGACCGAGGTCAAGATTGATCACTATGGCATCAAGGTTCAGAAGGCGCGCGACGTGGCCGAGGCTGATCCGAAGGCTGTAGCCAATATCATTAAAGAATGGATGGACCCTAATGGCAGCTAGCGGCGACGATGGCCTGGAAAAAGCAGCAACGCTGCTGATTACCCTTGGCGAGGATCATGCCTCTGAAGTCCTCAAGCACCTCGGCCCGCGTGAGGTGCAAAAGCTCGGCCATGCGATGGCTTTGCTCAAATCAGTACCGCGGACCAAGGTTGAAGCCGTACTCGATGAATTCAATCAGATTGCCGAGGAAAGCCTGGCGGTGCACGTCGATACCGATAGCTATATCCGTTCAGTGCTGACCAAGGCGCTGGGCGATGACAAGGCATCGAATCTCATTTCGCGTATTTTGCAGGGCGGCGAAACATCCGGCATTGAAGGCCTGAAGTGGATGGATGCGCCCACCGTCGCCGATCTGATCAAGAACGAACACCCGCAGATTATCGCGACTATTTTGGTCCATCTGGAACACGATCAGGCGAGTGAAATTCTCAATCGTTTCACCGAGCGCCTGCGTAACGACGTGGTGTTGCGGGTGGCGACGCTCGAAGGTATCCAGCCCGTTGCACTGCGTGAATTAAACGAAGCAATGATGCGCATTCTTTCCGGCTCGACCAACGTCAAACATACCGCCCGCGGCGGCATACGCACGGTGGCTGAAATTCTCAACTTTATCGGGACGGCCAATGAAACTTCGGTCGTTGACGCTATCCGCGAATATGACCCGGATCTGGCCCAGAAGATTCTCGACGAGATGTTCGTTTTCGAAAATTTGATGGATATCGACGACCGCTCGATCCAGCTTATTTTGCGCGAAGTACAGTCGGACTCCTTGATCCTGGCCCTCAAAGGCGCCTCGCCCGATTTGCGCGAAAAAATATTCAAGAACATGTCGCAACGCGCCGCCGAGATGTTGCGCGAAGACCTCGAGTCGAAAGGCCCGGTTCGCCTCTCGGAAGTCGAAGCGGAGCAGAAGGAAATCCTCAAAATTGTCCGCCGTCTGGCCGATGAAGGGCAGATCGTCCTCGGTGGTGCCGGTGGCGAGCAAATGGTCTAAACAAGCTGAGGCTCACCCGTGATCATTCCCAAGGAAGAATCCGCCAATTTTCAGCGCTGGCAAGCCAGTTCGTTTGACCGAAAACCGGCGCTGAAAAAGTCGCCAAGTATTAGCCCGGCACCGGCCGCCGCGCCTCCTGCGCCTGCACAGGAAGACCCTCCGGTACCATTAGCCCTGCCCACCGTCGACGAAATTGAACAAATGCACGAAGAAGCTCGGCGCAGCGGTTACGAAACTGGCCTGGCAGAGGGCAAAGCGGCGGCAGAAGCAGAAGCCAAGAAAGCGGCGAAGGAAAATGCCGAGCTTTTTGGCGCCTTGATCAATAATTTGCAAGGTGCCCTGGCTGAAGCTGAACAGTCTGTCGCCGAGGAGATGCTTGCCCTCGCCATCGAAATTGCAGCGCAAATTACCCGCGGCAGCATCAACGCCAATACAGAACTATTGCTGCCGATTATTCGCGAGGCAATTGCCAGCCTGCCGCTGCATCACGCCCATTTGACGCTCCGCCTGAATCCGACGGATGCCGAACATATTCGCGCCCAACTGGCTGAACAATTCACCCAGACGAGTACCCAGATTGTTGAAGATAGAGAAATAAGCCCCGGCGGTTGCCTGCTGCAGGCGGGCACCAGCGAAATTGACGCGACGATTGAGACACGCTGGAAACGGGTGCTCGAAGCGATCGGCACAGAGCCGCAAAAATGGCTGACCCCCTGAACGTCGAGTTTCCAGACCACGCGGCGCGCTGGAACGTTTATCTGCAAAATTGCAGCACCGCGGCCGGCAACGCCCAGCCCTTATGGCCGGTTGGCCGCCTGACGCGGATTAACGGGCTGGTTATGGAAGCGGCGGGGCTCAAACTGCCGCTGGGTAGCACCTGTCGTATTTATCCGCTGAGCGGCGCGCCGGTCGAAGCTGAGGTGGTTGGCTTTGCCAGCGAGAAGCTTTACCTGATGCCGTCCGATGATGTCTATGGTCTTGCCCCTGGCTCAAAGGTGGTGGCTTTTGAAACGCCCAGCCCGGCACTCCGGGTAGACAGCCCGACGCCTTTTCGCCGCCGCTCGATCGACCGGGTCAAACAGGCGCCAGTCGGTGAAGAATTACTTGGCCGCGTACTCGATGGCGTCGGCCGCCCGCTGGACAATAAAGGCCCGGTCCTGGCCACCCAGTCGAGAGCCTTGCAGAGCCGACCGGTGAACCCGATGCTGCGCGCGGCCATTCATCAGCCGCTGGATGTCGGCATTCGGGCCATCAATGCGTTGTTGACCGTAGGAAGAGGGCAGCGCATGGGATTGTTTGCCGGCTCAGGCGTTGGCAAATCCGTACTGCTGGGCATGATGGCCCGCTATACCGAAGCGGAGGTGATTGTCGTTGGCTTGATCGGCGAACGCGGCCGCGAGGTCAAGGAATTTATCGAACACATTCTCGGTGATGAAGGCATGCGCCGCGCTGTGGTTGTTGCCGCACCGGCCGACACCGGCCCACTGATGCGCTTGCAGGGCGCCGCCTACGCGACCACCATCGCCGAGCACTTTCGCGACGAAGGCAAACAGGTGCTGCTGATCATGGATTCGCTGACCCGCT
>CAZLPR010000147.1:0-5346 GCA_964561415.1 uncultured Dechloromonas sp.
CGGTTCATCCTGGCTGGAAGTGACCGTGACCGGCGAAGGGGAACCGCGCACACTGATTTTTTCCGGCGATCTCGGCATGCCCCACCGACCGCTGCTCAACGACCCGGAAATGCCGGTCGCGGCGGCAGATGTCTTGTTGATCGAATCCACTTATGGCGACCGCCTGCATCGTTCGATGCCGGAAACCGAGGCTGAAATTATCGACGCTTTCGAGCGCACGCATGCCGCCGGCGGTAATTTGATTATTCCTGCATTTGCGGTCGGGCGAACGCAGGAGATGCTTTACACCATGGCCGATCTGGTTCGACGCAAACGTTTGGGGCCGCTCAAGGTTTATGTCGATTCGCCAATGGCCAACAAGGCAACCTGGATCACCCTGGCGCATCAGGAGCTGCTCGATGCCGAAACCTGCGAACTGATTGCCTGGCAGGAGGCGCATCCGGAAAAAATGAAGGTTGAGTTTGTCGCCGATGCCGAGCGCTCCAAGGCGCTGAATGATATCCGCAGCGGCGCGGTGATTATTTCGGCCAGCGGCATGTGTGAGGCCGGGCGGATCAAATATCACCTGCGCGAAAATCTGCCGCGCAGTGAGTGCAGCGTGCTGATTACGGGTTTTCAGGCCGCCGGTTCGCTCGGGCGGCGCCTGGTTGATGGGGCGCGCCTGGTGCATATTTTTGGTCAGGCGGTGCCTGTCCGGGCGAAAATTTATACGGTGGGCGGTTTGTCGGCGCATGCCGATCAGAAGGCGTTGCTCAACTGGCTGGCCGGCTTTCAGCAGGCGCCGGGGAAAATTTTTGTGGTGCATGGCGAATCGGCTGCATCAAGCTATTTTCTCCGGGCGATTGAAGATAATTTCGGTTGGTCAGGGGGGCGGATGCCGCATCCCGGCGAGTCTGTGACGTTGTAATATAACCAATGAATTCAGACGTAACTTCAGTATTCAGTAAAGGGAAGTCAAAATGCCGAGTAGTTTCTCAGCCAAAAGTCACGCTATTGATCTCAGCACCCGGAGCCCGATCGAGGCTGCCATTCAATCGTTTGGCAAGGTGATCGATCCTTACGGCGTCACGACGTCGCTACTTAATGCGCAAATGGCATGGTTGATGCACCCGCAAGAATTAACGCGTGCGGTCAACGCGCTTTCTGGCGATCTTTTTGCGTTGCAGGCGCATGTCATGCGGCGGGCGGTGGGCATTCCCTCGCCTGACGTGATTCAGCCAAATGCCGACGATGCGCGTTTTACCAACCCGGTATGGACCGACTCGGCGAGCTGGAACATCATTAAGGAGGTTTATCTCGCCTTCACCCGGCGTTTCGAGAACATGCTGTTCGAGACGCCCGGGCTGTCTGACAAAGAACGTCGACGTTCAGCCTTCTGGTTGCGTAACTGGCTGAACATGGTCGCGCCGACCAATTTTTTCTGGCTCAACCCGGTAGCGATGGAACGTTGCGTCGAGACCAATGGCGAAAGCCTGAAGGCGGGCTGGGAAAACTTCCAGCGCGATGCCCGGGCGAAAAATATTCAGATGGTCGAGCCGGACGCCTTTACCGTCGGCCAGGATCTGGCAACGACGCCGGGCAAGGTCGTCTTTCGCAATCGCCTGGTTGAATTAATTCACTACACGCCGACGACCGAGAAGGTGCGGACGACACCGATTGTCATCATCACGCCGTGGATCAACAAGTTTTACATTCTCGATTTGACCGCCAAAAAAAGCCTGGTCAAACATCTCACCGACCAGGGTTTTTCGGTTTTTATTACCAGCTGGAAAAATCCGGGTAAGGATCTCTCCGCAATTCGCTTTGACGATTACCTGCTGGAAGGGGTTGATGAGGTTGTGCGTGTCGCCAGCGAATTCTGCAAAGTGCCCAAGGTACATCTGGTCGGCTACTGTATTGGCGGCACGCTGGTCAGCACTTACATGGCCTGGGCCAACAAGCATTTTGGCGCTGATAAAGTGCCGGTGGCGCATTGGACCTTATTCACAACACTGACCGATTTTGCCCATCCCGGCGATATCGATGTCTTTATCGACGAGTCTTGTATCGGGGCGCTGGAAGAGTCGATGGCGAAAAAAGGCTATCTCGATGGCAACGAGATGGCCAGCTCGTTCCGCTTGCTGCGCTCGAACAGCCTGATCTGGAATTACTGGGTGCATAGCTACCTGCTGGGCGATGCGCTGCCGTCGTTTGATGTGCTGTTCTGGAACATCGATGCGACGCGTATGCCGCAGGCCATGCACTCTTACTACCTGCGCGAAATGTATCTGGAAAACAACCTGATCAAGCGTGACAAGCTGACCATTGCCGGCGAGTCGATCGACCTCGATCTGATCACCCAGCCGCTTTATGCGGTGACGGCAGAAGACGACCATATTGCACCGTGGAAGCAGTGCTATCGCATTCGCAAGCAAATCAACGTGACGGCGCCGGTGCGCTTTGTTCTTTCCACTTCCGGCCATATTCTCGGCATCGTCAATCCGCCGGCCAAGCCGCCCAAGCGGGCTTACTGGATCGCCGAACCGGCACGCAACGAGCACTGGGAGCACTGGTTTGGCCGCGCCGAGAAAAAGTCGGGCACCTGGTGGGAGGACTGGACGCAGTGGTTGGGCGAACGAAGCGGCGATCTGGTTGAGGCTTATCCGGCCAGTAACCGAAAATTTCCTGCTCTGGCCGATGCGCCAGGCACTTATGTTATGGAAAAATAAGCGCTGATTTAGCGGTCTGGTGTTAAATAGGCCATGCTGCTTTAAAAGCGCGGGCAAAGGTGACTCTGACGCGTCGCCTTTGCAATTTTCTGCTCACTGAGAATGTGTTGATTGATGACTGAAATGACAACATTGACCACCCAACGGCCAGCGGTCGACACCGATTTGCTGCGTATTGTGCACATCAACGAAGAGATCAAGCGCGTGGTTGGTGTCTCGGTCAAAATCAATATCATGGCGCTGAATGCGATATTTCTTGCCAAGCGAGCCGGCACGGCAGCTTTGGGTTTTGGCGTGCTATCGAATGAATTGCGGGTGTTTTCACAAGACCTGCGGACTTGCATGGAGTCACTGAACGGCTTGATTCATGCCTGCGTTAATCAGGTCTCTGTCGGGCTGAATGGGATTCGCAACAGCCGCTTATTAACCGAGGCAGCTCGATTGGCACCGCAGCAGACGAATGTTGCTCGAGTTTTGTATGAGCATGACCAGGAAAATGAACGGCGCAGCCAGCGCCTGACGGCCTTGCGGCGGCAACTCAAGGATGCGCTGGAGGATGTTTTTCAAATGGTTGAACTGGGTGGCGTGCTCGCCAAGTCGGCCAAGATTGAAGCGGCTTATGGGCAGAGCTTCGCACCTTCGCTGGCGCAAGTATCTGGCGAGTTTGACGGTGTGGTTGAGGAAATTCGCGGTTCGCTCGAGTCGCTGCGCCGTTCGGCATTTTTTACCGGAAATCGAAATAACTGGAGAGGCTGAGTGAAAACAACAAAGACAATTTTTCAGGATGGAAATCATAAATGGGTGGCGATTGTGCGCGACCCGGAGAAGCCGAATTACCTGATCGATACCAATGAATATCTGGTGACGCATGGCGGCAAGGGGCTATTGCTTGACCCGGGTGGGGCTGAAATTTTTCCTGCAGTTTTTTCGGCGCTTTCAACAGAGTTTGATCCTTCCAAGCTGGCCGGTATTTTTGCGTCGCATCAGGATCCGGATATCTGTTCTTCACTGGCGCTCTGGCTCGAATTTAATCCGGAAATGCGCTGCCATATCAGCTGGATGTGGAGTGGTTTTATCCCGCACTTTGGCGGCACGGCGGAAACCTTTGTGCAAATTCCTGACGAAGGGGCGGATATCTCCCTGGAAGGGCTGACGCTGAAGGCCGTTCCGGCGCATTACCTGCATTCTTCCGGTAATTTCAATTTGTACGACAAGGTGGCCAAAGTGTTGTTCTCCGGCGATATCGGTGCCGCATTGTTGCCGCCGGGGGCGGATGGTCTATTCGTTGAAAACTTTGCTGCCCATATTCGCCACGCTGAAGGTTTCCACAAGCGCTGGATGGGTTCCAATGAGGCGAAACGGCGTTGGTGCGAGCGTGTTTCGCAGATGGACATTGACATGCTTTGCCCGCAGCATGGCGCCATCTACCGCGGTGAGGATGTGCAGCGCTTTATCAACTGGTTTGACGAGATTCAGGTCGGTATCGTCAACGCTTGATTTTTCGCGATTTGACGGCGGTCAAGGTGAGCTTGGGGGCGCTGCCCCGAGAATGAATCATCTAACCGCCGTGAGCCAGCCATGATCAACATCCGTACTCTTATGACCGAAGACCATCGTCATTGCGATGACCTCTTCGCCGATGCCGAGCAGGCGATCGCCCAGCATCATCCGGAAGCTGCCCTGGCGGCTTTTGAGCATTTCCATGCGGCCATCCTGGCACACTTCGATACCGAAGAAAAAACACTTTTCCCAACCTTTGAAGCGAAAACCGGCATGAGCATGGGGCCAACGCAAGTCATGCGTATGGAACATATCCAGATGCGTTCGATGATGAGTGATGCGCTCGATGCATTAAAGGCGGGCAATATTGACGATTATCTCGGTCAGGCAGAAACCCTGCTGATCATGATGCAGCAGCACAACATGAAAGAGGAAAATATGCTCTACCCGATGTGCGATCAGCACCTGTCAGCGGAATTGCCGGAGATTATCCAGCGCCTCGAAACCGAGTTATCCCCAGCATGACGCACGCCAAAACGCCTCATGTGGTTGATGCCCGCTACCTTGAGCCGCCTGAGCCTTTCGTCAAGACCATGGAGATGCTCGACCTGCTTCAGGAAGGCGAGAAAATGCTGCTCTTGCTTTTCCGCGAACCGCATCCACTCTACAAAGTCCTGAAGCAAAACGGTCATGCTTATGAAACCGAATTGCTGCCGGATGGCACATTCGAAATTCTGATTTCACGCTGAACTACCGACATTCAGTCGTAAGCGCCAATGCAAGCTTTGATGTCTTTTGAAAGCGCGCCGCCCTATACGGCGCCGCTGCGCTTCTTTTTAACGGCACCGCTGTTTGCCGTTCTGGCTGGCCTGCTCATCGCCTTCGAGGGGCCGGATATTTTCGCCTCACGCTGGATGCCGGCCACCCTGGCGGTGACTCATTTGCTGACGCTTGGCTTCATGCTGCAGATGATGTTCGGCGCGCTGATTCAAATATTGCCGGTGGTGGCAGGCGCCAATCTGTCTCAGCCATTACGTGTCGCGAAGATCGTCCACGTCGGCCTGACGCTGGGTACTCTGTTGCTGGCCGGCGGATTTTATTTTGGCGCCACCACGTTGCTCAGTGGCGCCGCCTTGTT
>CAZLPR010000148.1:0-4939 GCA_964561415.1 uncultured Dechloromonas sp.
CGCCCGGTCGGGGGCAAACCCGCCACCTTCACCCACGACGATGTGATCACGCTCTTCCACGAAACCGGCCACGGCCTGCACCACCTGCTGACGCGCGGCGAAGAGCTCGGCGTTTCCGGCATCCACGGCGTCGAATGGGATGCCGTCGAACTGCCGTCGCAATTCATGGAAAACTATTGCTGGGAATGGGAAGTCGTCGAAGGCATGACCGCCCACGTCGATAGCGGCCAACCGCTGCCGCGCGAGCTGTTCGACAAAATGCTCGCCGCCAAGAACTTCCAGAGCGGCATGATGGCGGTGCGCCAGATCGAGTTCTCGCTGTTCGACATGCTGCTGCACAGCGATTTCGACCCGAAAGGGCCGTTGACCGTGATGGACCTGGTCAACGAAGTGCGCCGCGAGGTGGCCGTCCTCTTCCCGCCCGAGTGGCACCGCTTCCCGAACAGCTTCTCGCACATTTTTGGCGGCGGCTACGGCGCCGGCTATTTCAGCTACAAGTGGGCCGAAGTCTTGTCGGCGGACGCCTATGCCGCCTTCGAAGAAGCCGGCAACCCCTTCGACGCGGCCACCGGCCAGCGCTTCCTCGATGAAATTCTCTCAGTCGGCGGCTCCCGCCCGGCAATCGAGTCCTTCAAGGCTTTCCGCGGACGCGAGCCGAACGTCGATGCATTGCTCCGCCATAGCGGTATGATTGCTGCGTAATCCAATGACTTGGGGAGATTGAAGATGCGTCCTCTGTTCATCCTGTGCCTGGCACTGGCCAGCACCAGCGCCACGGCTGAATCGTATCGCTGGGTCGATGCGACCGGCCGCACCATCATTTCCGACACGCCGCCACCAAGTACCGCCAAAAGTGTATCCAAACTGGGTGGCAGTAACGAAAAATCTGACGGTCTTTCCTTTGCCTTGCGCAAGGCAAAGGAGAGTTTCCCGGTGATCCTCTACACCTCAGCCGACTGCACCACCGACTGCCAAATGGCACGCGATGCACTGAATGTCCGCGGTATTCCATTCACTGAAAAAATGCTGCAAAAAGCCGAAGACGCCAATGAACTGAAACAACTGGTCGGCGACGTTTTCATTCCTTCGCTGAAAGTCGGCAAACAGAGCTTCCGCGGCTTTGAAGCCGGTGCCTACAACAACCTGCTCGACCTCGCCGGTTACCCAAAGTCCGCGCCTTACGGCAGCAAACCGTCGGGTGGATTGGCGCCGGTGGAAAAAACCAACTGATCCCGCAGCGCACGCACCTAGCGCAGCCCCAACGTTAGAACACATGAAAATCGCTACCTGGAATGTCAACTCACTGAAGGTTCGCCTTCCCCACTTGCTGGACTGGCTGGCCGAGCAGCAACCGGATGCGCTTTGCCTGCAGGAGCTGAAGCAGGAAGATCACAGCTTTCCGCGGGCCGAAATTGAGGCCTCCGGCTATCAAGTTGCCTTTTCGGGCCAAAAAACCTACAACGGCGTCGCCCTGCTGGCCCGCCAGCCGATCAGCGATGTGCTCTGCGGCAACCCGCACTTTCCCGATGAGCAAAAACGCCTGATCACCGGCACTGTCGGCGACACGCGGATTGTTTGCGCTTACATGCCGAACGGCCAGGCCGTGGGCAGCGACAAGTACGATTACAAATTGCGCTGGCTTGATGCACTGGCCATCTGGCTCGGCGAAGAGCTGGCGGCACACCCCAAACTGGCGCTATGCGGCGATTTCAACATCGCCCCGGATGACCGCGACGTGCACGACCCGCAAGCCTGGGCCGGCAAGATTCTCTGCTCGGAACCCGAGCGCGCTGCCTTTCAGCGCTTGGTCGGCCTCGGACTGGAAGATAGTTTCCGACTTTTCGAGCAGCCGGAAAAAACCTACTCGTGGTGGGATTACCGGATGCTCGGCTTCCAGAAAAATCAGGGGCTGCGCATCGATCACATCCTGCTCTCGAAAGCCCTGGCAGAAAACTGCACCGCCGCCGGTATCGACCGTGCCCCGCGCAAACTGGAACGCCCCTCCGATCACGCCCCGGCCTGGACGACGCTGGCCTGAAGCGATGACCAACACCACGCCTCACCGGCCTGCTGCGGCCACAGAAACAACGGCAAACCCTGCGGTCAACCTGCAAAAACTGCTGAATTTATACCCGCCGCTCGCCGGCCTCGGCACGCAGCAAGTCGCCGCGCTGCTCCAGCCGCAAGCCATCATGCATTTACCTGCCGGCACGCAGGTTTTTGCCGAACGCCAGCCCTGCAACGGTTTTCCGCTGCTGCTCGAAGGCAGCATCAAGGTTGTCAAACTCGCCGCCAGCGGGCGGGAATTGCTGCTTTACCGGGTGACGCCCGGCGGCTCCTGCATCATCAGCTCAAGCTGCCTGCTCGGGCATAGCGACTACAACGCCCGCGGCATTGCCGAAACACCGATCACGCTTCTCGCCCTGCCCGTTGCCAGTTTTTCAAAACTCATGCTGGAACACACCCCGTTCCGCGACTTTATTTTTCACCTTTTCGCTGAGCGCATTGGCGAACTCATGCAACTGGTCGAAGAAGTCGCCTTTGCTCGCCTTGACCAGCGCCTGGCGAAACTGCTACTGGCTCGCCAGGATGACGTTTTGCATGTCACCCACCAGCAACTGGCCGACGAACTGGGCAGCGTCCGCGAAATTGTCAGCCGTCTGCTCAAAGGCTTCGCGGCACAAAATCTGGTCACGCTGGGCCGCGAACAATTAAGCATCACCAATCGTCCCGCCCTGCAAAAACTCGCCGCTGTGTGACTCAAGTTACATACGCCGTGACCAGTCATCACTAAAGTGCGCCCTGTACTCACTAACTCAACGGAGAAAATCATGGCGAACAATGTCGGCGGTATTGATAAAATTTTACGTATTGCGGTCGGCGCTGGCTTGATTGGCGCCACGGTCGCCGGCCTGTTGCCGGTTTGGGGTTACATCGGCATCGTCCCGCTCGCCACCGGCCTGATGGGCTGGTGCCCGGCCTACACGCTGCTCGGCATCAAGACCTGCCCGATGAAAAAGGACTGAAATAAAGTCTGATTTTTCAAGCATTTGCGGACAAGGCGAGCGGGGCAACCTGACTCGCTTTTTTCTTGCCCGCATGCCCACAAACCTGCTGCGACCGACAAAAACAGGATTTCCCTGGTGACCGGCCAAGAGAAAAACTCATCCACAAACCTGTAAATTACGCAAAAATAGACGAATAAATACGAACAAATACTGATTATTAAGGATATTTTCTGGAAGCAGTCAAAGCCAAAGCCAACCCCGGGCGTCTACAAGCCTGGTTTCTCGCCAGCCGCCCGAAGACGCTATCCGTCTCGCTATCGCCGGTTCTCGTCGGCACGGCCATCGCCTGGAACGCAACGGGGAAGATTCTCTGGCTGCCCTTTTTCGCCGCCATTTTTGCCGCAGCGCTGATCCAGATCGGGACCAATTTATTCAACGATGTCGGCGATTACCTGCGCGGCACCGACACGCCGGAGCGCCTCGGCCCGAAACGGGCGGCTGCCGAGGGCTGGCTCAGCGTTGCGCGGATCAAGACCGGCGCCTGGCTGGTTTTTGCCCTTGCTTTTATGTGCGGCATTTATCTGGTTTGGCATGGCGGCTGGCCGATTGTGCTGATCGGCCTCGCCTCGCTGGCCGCTGGCTGGGCCTATACCGGCGGACCCAAACCGATTGCTTACGGTCCACTCGGAGAATGCTTCGTTTTTGTATTTTTTGGCCTGGTTGCCGTCGGTGGCAGCTATTACCTGCAAGCTCTGAACCTGACGCCAACGGCGCTGCTTGCCGCAGCCCTGGTCGGACTGCACGCAGCGGCGGTAATCACCGTCAACAACTACCGCGACCTCGACGGCGATGCACGCAATGGCAAAAATACGCTGGCCGTGAGACTCGGCCGTGCTGCCACCAAGCGCATTTACGCCGCCGAAATACTCGCCCCATATTTGCTCATGCCGATCCTGGCGCTCCTGAGCCGCAGCGCCGACTGGCGAGTTGCGCTACCGCTGCTCTCGCTACCCTTGGGCCTCAAGCTGATCCGCCGTTTTTACCGGGAAGCGCCCGGCCCGGTTTTCAATCAGATACTCGCCGCCACCGCCGGATTGCAACTGGCTTACGCTTTGCTGTTAGCGCTCGGTTTCATATTTTGACTATTTTTTAGGCGCCGACTCGGGTAAAATTCGCGGCCTCCCAAGATTCAAGTCGCCCCATGGAATTCGTCGGTTTCCAGCTTCGCAACAACCTGTTCGTCGCGCCCATGGCCGGCGTCACGGATCGCCCTTTCCGCCAGTTGTGCAAAAAAATGGGCGCCGGGCTGGCCGTCTCCGAAATGGTCACTTCCAATTCGCTGCTTTACGGCAGCGCCAAAACCATTCGTCGGGCCAATCACACTGGCGAAGTGGCGCCGATTTCCGTGCAGATTGCCGGCGCCGAACCGGCGATGATGGCCGAAGCGGCGCGCCACAATGTGGACAACGGCGCCCAGATTATCGACATCAACATGGGTTGCCCGGCCAAGAAAATCTGCAACGTAATGGCCGGTTCGGCCCTGATGCAGGATGAAGCGCTGGTTGGGCGTATTCTCGATGCGGTCGTCGCCGCCGTGCCGAATACGCCGGTCACCCTGAAGTTCCGTACCGGCTGGAACCTGGCCAACCGCAATGCGCCGAATATCGCGCGCATCGCCGAATCGGCCGGCGTGCGCGCCGTCGCCATCCACGGCCGCACGCGTTGCCAGCAATACACCGGCGAGGCCGAGTACGACACCATTTCGCTGGTCAAGACGCTGATCAAAATTCCGGTGATCGCCAACGGCGACATCACGACGCCGGAAAAAGCCAAGTTCGTCCTCGACACCACCGGTGCCGACGGCATCATGATCGGCCGCGCCGCCCAGGGCCGCCCCTGGCTGTTCCGCGAAATCGAGCATTACCTGAAAA
>CAZLPR010000148.1:4949-5343 GCA_964561415.1 uncultured Dechloromonas sp.
CGGCAAGCATTTGCCGCCGGCCAAAGTCACCGAGATTCACGCCATTCTGCAGGCGCACCTCGTCGACCTCTATGAATTTTATGGCATGGAAACGGGCTTTCGCGTCGCCCGCAAGCACATCGCCTGGTACACCCGCGGCCTGGTCGGCTCGGCCTCATTCCGCCATTACATGAATCAACTGCCCAGTGTCGAACAACAGATGCAGGCGGTGAATGATTTCTTCTGCCAGCAAGCGGCAGAGAGCGAACACCTAAAATACAACTCAGAGGAGGCGTTGGCAGCATGAGCCAACAAGATATTTCCGCTTGCGTGCTGGGGGCGCTCGAGCAATATTTTCGCGATCTCGATGGCGAAAAACCCTGTGCGATTTACGACATGGTACTGAAAAGCGTCG
>CAZLPR010000149.1:0-5290 GCA_964561415.1 uncultured Dechloromonas sp.
CGCTGGGCCGCTTGTTCGCCAACGATTACGCAGACGGCACGCTGGAACAACTGGCCCTTTCGCCCTACCCGCTCGGCCTGGTCGTCACCGGCAAAGTGATCGCTCACTGGCTGGTTTCCGGCCTGCCGCTGGCGCTGATCGCCCCGGTGCTCGGCTTGCAGTTCGACCTCTCGGTCGATGCCCTGATTGTGCTGACCGGCGCCATCTTGCTCGGCACCCCGGCGCTGTCCGGCATCGGCGCCATCGGCGCGGCGTTGACGCTGGGTTTGCGCGGCGGCGGCGTTCTCCTTTCGCTGCTGGTGTTGCCGCTTTACATCCCGGTGCTAATATTCGGCGCCGGCGCAGTCGATGCCACGGTGGCCGGTCTCGGGGGGGAAGGTCACCTTTCCCTGCTCGCCGCCCTGACTTTTGCCTCACTTGGCTTCGCCCCCTGGGCAACAGCCGCTGCCTTGAAGATCGCCCTCGAATGAAAGATCGCTTCAATCTCTACCGCTTTGCCTCACCGGCCACTTTCTACCCGCTGGCCGGCCGGCTGATTCCCTGGTTTGCCGCGCTCGCGGTTATCTTCGGCCTGGCCGGGTTGTGGATCGGCATGCTCGTTGCGCCGACTGATTTTCAACAGGGCGAAGGCTACCGGATCATTTTCATCCACGTCCCGGCTTCCTGGATGTCGATGTTCATCTATCTGGTGATGGCTTTCTGGGCCGCCATCGGCCTCGCCTTCAACACCCGGCTGTCGGGCATGATGGCGCAGGCGCTGGCGCCGACCGGCGCATTGATGGCTTTCATCTCGCTATGGACCGGCGCCCTTTGGGGCAAGCCGATGTGGGGCGCCTGGTGGGTCTGGGACGCCCGGCTGACTTCCGAGCTGATCCTGCTCTTCCTTTATATCGGTTATATGGCGTTGACCGCAGCGATCGACGATGTGCGCCGTTCCGACAAGGCCGGCGGCCTGATGCTGCTGGTCGGCGTGGTCAACGTGCCGATCATCTATTTTTCGGTGAAATGGTGGAACACCCTGCATCAAGGTTCGAGCATCAACCTGACCAAATCGTCGATGGCGACCACCATGCTCTGGGGCATGCTGCTGATGGCGCTGTGTTTCTGGATGTATTCGATTGCCGTCTCGCTGATCCGCGCCCGCAGCATCATGCTCGAACGCGAGCGCCATACCGACTGGGCGAAAGCGCTGCTGACGGGAGGTGACAAATGATCCACTGGCACAGCTTTGCCGATTTTCTCGCCATGGGCGGCTACGGTTTTTACGTCTGGGGCTCCTTCGGCCTTACCGCCCTGATCATGTTGATTGAACCGATTGTCGCTGTGCGCAATCAAAAAGCCTTGATCGCTCGCTTGAAGCGCCAATTGCGTGCTGAAGCGCGCGCTGACCAAAGGAATACTGCGGTATGAAATCCCGTCACAAAAAGCTCGCCCTGATCGGCGGCGCTCTCGCCATCATCGGCATCATTGCGGCACTCGTTCTCAACGCCCTGAACAGCAATATCGCCCTCTACATCACACCGACCGACATCGCCGCCGGCAAGGCGCCGCAGGACAAGATTTTCCGCATCGGCGGCATTGTCAAGGAGGGCAGCATTAACCGCCAGCCCGATGGCGTGACCATCGCCTTCATCATCACCGACACGGAAAAAGATATTGCCGTGCATTACAAAGGCATCCTGCCCGACCTCTTCATGGAAGGCAAAGGCGCTGTCGCGCAAGGCAAGCTGGTTGCCGACGGCAGCTTTACGGCGAGCGAAGTATTGGCCAAGCATGATGAAAACTACATGCCGCCGGAAGCCGCTCAGGCCGTGAATGATGCGCAGGCAAGGGCGACGGCGGGCGCCAAGGCCGGCGACACGCCCAGCGCAGCGCCGGCTGCGAAGCCGGGTTATTAAATGCAAACTATCAGTTTGATGTTGGCACCTACCCCAAAGATATTTCTGGCCAACCCGCCAGCCCAGCAGAAAGCCGCCTGACATGATTCCCGAACTCGGTAATTTCGCCCTCATTCTTGCCGCCATCGTGGCGCTCGTTCTCGGCACCTTGCCGTTAATCGGCGCCCATACCAACCGCCTGGCCTGGATTGCAGTCGCCCGCCCGGCCGCCAGCGCGATGGCTTTGCTGGTCACCTTTTCCTTCGTTTGTCTGGCCCACGCCTTCGTCACCAGTGATTTCTCGGTGATCTACGTTGCCCAGCATTCAAATTCGCTGCTGCCGCTGCAGTACCGCATCGCCGCCGTCTGGGGCGGGCATGAAGGCTCGCTGCTGCTCTGGATGCTGATGCTGACCTGGTGGGCTTTCGGCGTTGCCATGCTCTCCCGCCAACTGCCCGACAGCATGGTCGCCCGCGTCCTTGGCACCCTCGGTCTGGTCGCCTTTGGCTTCATGCTCTTCATCCTGATCACTTCCAACCCGTTCGAGCGCCTGCTGCCCGGTGCTGTCGAGGGCAAGGATCTGAATCCCCTGCTGCAGGATTTCGGTCTGGTCATTCACCCGCCGCTGCTTTATATGGGCTATGTCGGCTTCTCGGTGGCCTTCGCCTTCGCCATTGCCGCCCTGCTCTCCGGCCAGCTTGACGCCGCCTGGGCGCGCTGGTCGCGACCGTGGACGATGGCCGCCTGGGTTTTCCTGACTCTCGGCATCGCGATGGGTTCCTGGTGGGCTTATTACGAACTGGGCTGGGGCGGCTGGTGGTTCTGGGATCCGGTCGAAAACGCCTCCTTCATGCCCTGGCTGGTCGGCACGGCGCTGATTCACAGCCTGGCCGTTACCGAAAAGCGCGGCAGTTTTAAAAACTGGACGGTGCTGCTGGCGATTTCCGCTTTTTCACTGTCGCTGCTCGGCACCTTCCTGGTTCGCTCGGGCGTCCTGACCTCCGTGCATGCCTTCGCCACCGACCCGACGCGCGGCATTTTCATCCTCGTCTTTTTGGTGGCGGTGATTGGCAGTTCGCTGGCGCTGTTCGCCTGGCGGGCGCCGAAAGTCGGTCTGGGCGGACGCTTCGGGTTGATCTCGCGCGAATCGCTGCTGCTGACCAACAACGTGCTGCTCGTCGTCGCCTGCGCCACCGTCTTGCTCGGCACGCTTTATCCGCTACTGATCGATGCCTTGGCGATTGGCAAGATCTCGGTCGGCCCACCGTATTTCAACGCGGTATTCGTCCCGGTCATGACGCCGGTTCTCTTTCTCATGGCGATTGGCCCTTTCGCCAACTGGAAGGAAGCTTCGATTCCGGAAATTTTGCGCACGCTGCGCTGGGCTTTTGTTGTGGCCGTTGTCGTTGCCATTGCCGTGCCGCTGATTTATGGCGCCTGGACGCCGCTGACTGCCATCGGGCTGTTGCTTGCCGCCTGGGTCACGCTGGCCGCGCTGATCAGCTTCGTCGGACGGGTGCAACAAACCCGCGCCGGACGTTCTTTCCTGAGCGCTGCGTTCAATCAGCCACGTAGTTTTGTCGGTATGAATATCGCCCATATCGGCATCGCGGTATTTGTCGTCGGCGTCACCATGGTGAGCAGTTTCCAGGAGGAAAAAGACGTCAAGATGGCGCCCGGTGAAACAGTGACGGTGGCTGGTTATACCTTTACTTTCAACGGCGTTCGGAGTGTACAGGGTCCGAATTACCTGGCGGCTCAGGGAGATTTCGATCTTGCGGTCAACGGTAAATTTCAGCGCAAAATGAATCCGGAAAAGCGTAACTATCAGTCCTCATCCATGCCGATGACCGAAGCTGCGATTGATGCCGGCCTGCTGCGCGACATCTATGTCTCGCTCGGTGAGCCGATCGACCGCGACAAGCCGGAAGCCGAGTGGGCCGTGCGCGTTTACTACAAACCCTTTGTTGACTGGATTTGGGGCGGCTGCCTATTGATGGCGCTGGGTGGTCTGCTCGCCATGCTCGACCGGCGTTACCGTGTTAAATCCCGCGCTTCGGCAACTGTCATCACCACCCCAGCAGGATCTCAACAAGCATGAACCGTTATTTCTGGATACTCGGCGCCTTTATCGCGCTCGTCGTTTTGCTCGCCGTCGGCCTCGGCCTCAACCCGCGCGATGTGCCCTCGCCGCTGGTCGGCAAGCCGGCGCCGGCCTTCACCCTGCCCGTGCTCGCCGCGCCGGAGACGACGCTCAGCCCGAAAGATCTGCAAGGCAAAGTCTGGCTGCTCAATGTCTGGGCCTCGTGGTGTGTTTCCTGCCGTCAGGAGCACCAGGTACTGGTCGAGTTCTCAAAGAAATCAGAGGTGCCGCTGCTCGGCCTCAATTACAAGGAAGTGCGTGGCGACGGTGGTTTCGATATGGGCAAGATGCCGGCTGATGAAGAAAAGACGCTGGCTTTTCAGCGCGCCAACCAGTGGCTTTCCCAGCACGGCAACCCTTACACGACGGTCCTCATGGATCTTGATGGCCGGGTCGGCATCGACTACGGCGTTTATGGCGTGCCGGAAACCTACGTCATCGACAAGGCGGGCGTCATTCGCATGAAGCATACCGGCCCGATCACGCCGGATGTGCTGAGCCAGAAAATCATGCCGCTGCTCGTGGAGTTGAACAAATGATCGGCCGCAATCTGAGGTTTGCCCTCGTTTTTGCCGCATTTATCGGGTTGACCGCAGCCTTGCCTGCGGGGGCCGAAGAGGCCGCACCGCTGGCGGCTGATCCGGTCGCTGAAAAACGTCTGCTCGAGTTATCGAACGAACTGCGTTGCCTGGTTTGCCAGAACCAGACGATTGCCGATTCCAACGCCGAACTGGCGGTCGATTTGCGCCGCGAAATCCGCGGCATGATCCAGGCCGGCAAGAGCAATCCGGAAATCATCGATTTCATGGTCGTGCGTTATGGCGATTTCGTCCTTTATCGGCCACCCGTCAAGGGCATCACGCTATTGCTCTGGGGCGGTCCGCTCGCCCTCATGCTGCTTGGAATTTTCATCCTGCAGCGTTACCTGCGCCAGCGCGCCAGGCGCATTGCCGCCGACCAGCCGCTCTCGGCCGACGAAACGCAGCGGGCCGAAGCCTTGCTCAAGGAAAGCGATAACAAATGACCCTGTTTGCTATTTTTGCCGCGCTTTTGCTGGCGCTGGTCGCCGCTTTTATTTTGCCGCCGCTTTGGCTGGGCATTCGTTCAAACGATCAAACGGCTAATCGCAAGGCGACCAATCTCGCCATTTTCCGCGACCAGCTCGCCGAGCTGGAACGTGAAAAAGAAGAAGGTACGCTGGCCGACAGCGAATTCGAGCCGGCGCGGCGCGAACTCCAGCGCCGCCTGCTCGAAGAGGTGGAACCCGATA
>CAZLPR010000150.1:0-5274 GCA_964561415.1 uncultured Dechloromonas sp.
GCGAAAATGAGTTGATTGGTTTGTCGATGCTGCAAGCTTAAGGTAGCGCCATGGGGCTCTGGGCCGTATAAAAATCAGAGACCATGATTTCTGCGTCAGCAATTGCCGAGGCGGGGAGTTATGTGAAACAAGCGCAGTTTTTGCCTGTTTTTTTGCGGTTGACCGTAGCCGCGCACTAAAAACGAACGCAACCTGGAGTATGCTAATTGCATTTATCCAGAGCCGCATGTATTCATATCCTCTCAAGGAGACTGTGTGAAAACGGAGAAGTGCCGGGGTTGTCTTGAGTGTGGTCAACTTGAACTTATTCAGCGCATTGGCCGCATCGGTTATTGGGAATACGATCACGACGAAAAGCAGATTACGCTGACCGAGGCATCGCTGGGTTTACTCAGCGCCATCGCCGGCGTTCCCTGCTCTACTTTCCGATCATTGATGGATGTCCTCAACGCTCTCGAGCGCAAACGCTTCCAGGCCACCCTCGATCAAGCCGTCAGCAATCGCCTGCCTTTCAATATCGAACTCAAGCTGGCGAGCAGCGACGGTAAAACCTCCTGCATTCTCGTGTGTGGCGCCCCGATCGAGCGTAGTCGCGGTTTGCCCGGTTTTGCCGGCACCCTGCAGGACATCACCAATGAAAAGCATCGTGAAGCCGACCACGAGAAACTGATCACGCAATTGCAGGCCTTGCTCGATTTCCCCGCCGCCCTGTTTGCCAAGGGCTGGGCTCATTTCGAGGAACAGGCTCGCTTCAATGTCAACCGGGGCGAATACGGCCCCGGCGATGCGGAAGAACAGGTGCAGGCGGTCGTGACGCCGGCCAATAATTTTCAGGCGCATCACATTGAGCGCCAGCGGCCGAACGAGCGCTGGCTGGAGATTGGCGGCACGTCGATTCCCAGCGGTGGATTTGTCACCAGCCACATCGATATTCCCGAACGCAAATTGACCGAAACCGAATTGCTCCACGCCAAGGAGGTGGCAGAAGCCCAGCGCGAACAGGTGGCCAGCCTGCTCGACAACTCCGGCCAGGGCTTTCTCTCCTTTGGCGCCGACCTGATCGTGGCGGCCGAATACAGCCGCACCTGCGAGGCCATGCTTGGAGAATCGCCGGCCGGGCGCAATGCCGCCGGGCTGTTCTTTCATGAAGATGCCGCCCAGGCCGATTTTTTTGATCAGACCATCGCCTCGGTGCTGGCGGAGTCCGATACTGACATCCGTGAAAGCATGCTGTCCTTGTTGCCGACAGAAATTCAGCGTGATGAGCTATGGCTTAAAGCGGAATACAAAATTCTCGACAACGGAAAATTCATGGTCGTGCTCACCGACATTACGGCGGAACGGCAGATGGCGGCCATGCTCGACAGCGAGCGCTGCCGTCTCGAATTGATTGTGATGGCCGTTTCCGACAGCCGTAATTTTTTCGACACGATCAATGGATTCCGTGAATTCCTGGCCCAGGATTTACCCCGGATCATTCAGGGAAACGCCGCGCCCCAGGTCGTCGCCAAGGAGCTTTATCGAGAAATCCATACCTACAAGGGCTTGTTAAGCCAGTTCAGCTTTCCCGGCACGCCCGGAGTCCTGCATTGTCTTGAGAGCGCCCTGTCAGACGCCCTGGCGGACGGTGAGTCTTTGACGAGGCAACAGATTGCCCAGCTGTTTTTTTCTGAAACCCTGCAGGCCGCATTTGAAAAAGACCTTTTGCTCATTTCGGATGCCCTCGGCGAGGAATTTCTGCGGCATGGCGAAAGCTTCGTTCTATCGGAAAGCCAGGCGTTGCAACTGGAAACACTGGCGGCGCGTCTGCTGCGTGGCGAGATGATCGACACGTCAGTGGCCGAGATACGTCAATTGCTTGAGGCGATCGGGACGTTGCGCAAGGTCTCGTTCAGGGACGTGCTAACGGGCTTTGATGGGCTGGTCAGCCAGACGGCAAAACGTCTGGGAAAAAAAGTGGCGCCGATCGTGGTCAGCGGCGGCGGCGACGTCTGGATTGATCCGAATGTGTATCGGCCTTTTCTGCGCTCCCTTGTCCATGTCTTTCGCAACGCGATGGCGCATGGCATCGAAACGCCCGAAGCGCGCTGGGAAGCGGAAAAGGACGAGGTCGGGAAAATCACCTGCCGCGTGATGCTGGATGGCAGGAAGATCAATCTGTCGATTGAAGACGACGGTGGCGGGATCAATCTGGCGGGATTGCGCCAGCGTGCGGTGGCAGTGGGAATTTATGACGCCGACGACGTGCTGGCGGTGCCTGACGATGACATTGCCAAATTAATCTTCATGGACAGTATCAGCACCCAGAAAGAGGTCACCGCGCTGGCCGGCCGAGGCGTCGGCCTCGCCGCAGTGTTGAGTGAAACCATTGCCATGGGCGGCGAGGTCATGGTCAAAACGGTGGCCGGGCAAGGGACTGAGTTCCGCTTCGTTTTACCGCTGGCGCCAGAAAGCCGGAGCCTGGAGTCAAGACCATGCTAGATAGAAAACTGACCAACGACGTTGAGCCGGTAATGAAGTCCGCCATTGGCCGGACTCAAAGCTATTTCAATGGTGAATACGGCATCAAGGCGACGGAAGCCAGGTCTGAGGGCGGCGATCCGGATTCGCTGACGCTACTCGATATGACGGCGATCGTTAGGATGGGTGGAGGCGTGAATTTGCTGATTGCCTTCAGTTTTCAGGATGCACTGGTGGATACGCTCTTCAAGCGCATGACTGCTGATTTCGATATTGCACCTGACGAAGTTGAAATGTACCGGGAAGCCGCCGCCGGCGAGGCAGTGAATACCATCTTGGGGCACAGCACGATTGATTTGCAGAAAACAAACGGACCTGCCATCTCAATGACACCGCCAGTCATTCTTGACCGCGTAAAAACGATTCGACGCATGAAAAATGCCATGTTTTTCACGCGCAGCCTGGATACGGAGTTTGGACGCATGAATATCAGCCTGGTGGGGCCGCAGGAATTATTCGATACACATCTTGATTACGTAAAGTGAGGGTGAAATGGATTCGTTAAGTATTTTGATCGTCGATGATTCGCCCATCATTACCCGCAAACTGGGAATGATGCTGGAACAACTCGGGCACAGGATTGCCCTCACCGCGGCGACCGGCCGGGAAGCCATTGCCGCCTACAGGGCTTGCCGCCCCGATCTGGTAACGATGGACATCACGATGCCGGAGATGGATGGCATTGAAGCCACACGCGCCATCATGGGCGAGTTTCCGGATGCGAAGATCATCATGGTTACCTCGCTCGGCCAGGAAAAAATGGTGCTGGATGCGCTCAAGGCCGGAGCAAAAGGCTATGTCCTCAAGCCCTTTCAGGACCACAAAGTTTACGAGGCCATCCAGAAAGCCTGCAAAAGAGTCGTCCTTCAAGACCGGCTGCATGCCGAAATAGTGCAACGCAAGGCACTGCATCAAACCGCAGAAACAAAGACTATCGACGAGTCATCGAGCGCCCGGCAAGCTGGGCAAAAAGCTGGCGGCTAAAAAATAGTGGCGGATTTTCATGTTGCCGCGCAGTGAAATCAGGCTTTCTGCCCACGGCAAGCTGCCGAAACCGGCAATGGTTTAGCGGTTGAAATTCGCGGCGAGGCGCGACCGGCCGGGCATTTGATCAACGCTTCGCCTGAGCCAGAAACGCCCCGAGCTTGCGCCCATTATCCTTGGCGCTCTGGCTCAATTTGCCGCTGGCCGGCGCGATATCGGCATCCCAACAGCGTTGCAGGGCGCGGCAGCAGGCAGCAAAGGCATGCTTATCGAGCGGCCGCAGGGCAGCCACCGCGGCCAACAGGTCGTCGCATTTTTGCGCTTCATCGAGCAGCACGCGGTTATCCCAGTCAGTCGCCCGGGCCAGGCCGTAGCAGGCATATTTCAGATCGGGATAGGGCGTGTGGCGTCCTTGCATGCGAAAAGCCATGACGCCTTGGGAGATACGCGGCAGTGCATAGCGCCCGCGCGGCGGCGTCAGCGCCTGTCGGGCGGTGGTCAGGCGTTCCAGCAAAGCGCTATCGCCGAGCGGACGCAGGTCGTGCGCCAGAAACCGGCTGTTCAGCAGCTGACGCAACTGTTCAATGGCCTTGACCCGGGCTTGTTCGGCGGCGGCTGGCGGCTTGCCAACCGCTACCGGCCGCGGCGCGATATTTTGTACCATTCCGAGGGAGCTGATCACGACAGGCATCACCCGCGCCATCGCCGTCATGCCTTGTCCAACGGGCAGTATTTGTCGGTCAGCCCCTCCGGCAGGGCCGGCGCTTGCCGCGCTTCGTCGTTTTCGAAAAACTCCAGGCGCAGTTCGATGCGCCGGCTTTCTTCCGCCGTATTTTTCTGGCTGTTGAACGAGGCGCCGCTGACGATGAACAGTTCCCTGACCTGACGCTGGTCGGCATCCGAAAGCGGCTCAACTCCCGGTGGCGGCACGAGCAGCACGCAAAGCACCCGTTCCGAGCGCTGCAGGCTGAGATTGAGGTTGTGCAGGTAATTGCCGCTGGCATCGGCAAAGCCGACGACGCTGATGCGCTTCAGCCAGCGCTGGCCGAGCGGGTCGCGGGCGAGGGCGAGGACTTGCGGCGCAAAGCGGCTCAATAGTTCGCTCTGCGCTGCGTTGATGCGGTGGCTGTTGTGCTCGAAACGGGCCCGCTCGCCAAAATCAATCGCGGTGCCGCGCAAGGTGATGCCGACCTGGCTTTCGGTGAGCTGGCGCAGGCGTTGCAGAAAGGTGGCGATCTCCTGCTGACGGGCGGCTTTCTGCTGTTCGGCTGCAGATACTTTTTCGGTGACGGCGTAGAGCGCGACGGTCAGCGCGATGAGGAAAAGCACCATCAGCGCCGTCATCTGGTCGGCGAAGGAAATCCAGAACGGGCTGTCGGCTTCGCGATCCGTTTTTTTGCGCCCAATGGGCGCGGAGCGGCGCCATGCCTAGCGCCGCTCGCTGGCCAGCGTGTCGGAAAGCTCCTCGATGGCGCCTTCGAGCGCTTCAACGGCGCTCACCACGCTGCGCTGAAACTGGCCGTTGCCGCGCGTCAAGGTCTTTTCGATATTGTCGGCAAAGGCGGCGTGGGCGAGGCCGAGCACTTGATTCACTTCGAGCAGATAGTCGCCGGCCCGGGTTTCGGCCAGGACCAGCGCATCGGCGCCGTTTTCGAGACGGCTGACCAGTTCGCTGGTCAGCGCCGCATCGCGCCGGGCGGTTTCGACCGTACCGCGCAGATCGCCGACCATGCGGGCAATCGACTCCTGCAGGCGGCCCTGTTCGATCAG
>CAZLPR010000151.1:0-5264 GCA_964561415.1 uncultured Dechloromonas sp.
CGTGTAGGTTCACTTGCGTTACGGCCTGCTCTCTTGCTGTTTGGAAACTCACGACCCCGCGTTACCGCGACGCCGCTTCTTCATGCTACCGGGGCGTACGGACAACTCCCTCGGACGGGACTTCAACCCGCTAGATTTACTGCTGTTACTGCGAACGGCCAGGCTCATTTACCCCGGCGTTTTCGCAAACACCCTTCCCGTGCAATACTTCCTGCATCGTCAGTCAGCCCCATGGAGTTTCCCGCTATGCCCACATCAGTACGTTTTACGGGATATTGATACAGATGTTTTGGGATGAGCATGCTCCTCCCCACTTCCATGTCACTTATGGCGAGTACAAGGCAACGGTGGATATACGTACCTTGTCCATCAGTGAGGGAACCTTGCCACGCCGGGCGACTCAATTGGTTCTGGATTGGGCGGAATTGCATCAATCGGATGCTTCTTGATGATTGGGCTTTGTGTCAGGCAAAGCAGCATCCCAAGCCCATAGCACCTTTAAAATGAGCAGGAGAAAAAAATGTACTGGGACGTTATCGAGGTGAAACCTGTCGGAAGCCGTCTTTTGAAGGTTCGTTTTCTGGATGGCATGAGCGGGACAATTCGGCTTGACCCTGCGTTCTGCACCGGTGTTTTTCAGCCGCTACTTGACGATGGGCTTGTGGCGCAGGCTGGTGTGGAAAATGGCGTGCTGGTCTGGCCGAACGGCCTGGATCTCGCACCTGACACTATGTATCGCGAAATCAAACGCAGTCCAAATCGGCACTACGATGTCGGACAAATTCAATAAATCCACCGCTGGTCGCTGGTCAGGGATAAACGGCTGGTCTCACAGATAAATGATAAACGGGGTCAGACTCGACATAATCAATAATTCGATCTATCCTACTTTCTGATCAAACTCACTGGAACTCGCCACTCATGGCCAGACTTCCCCGTTACGCTATCCCCGGACAACCTCAGCACGTCATTCAGCGAGGAAATAATCGCTGCGCCATTTTTGTATCTGAAGATGATTATCGGTTTTACCTTGAATGCCTTTCGGATGCGGCGAAAAAAACGGGCTGTGATATCCACGCTTACGTGCTGATGACGAACCATGTCCATCTATTGGTGACGCCGCAACAAAAGACGAGTATCGCCAAGATGTTGCAGTCGGTTGGGCGCCGATATGTGCAATATTTCAATCAGGCTCACCAGCGCACCGGCACGCTGTGGGAGGGGCGCTACAAAGCGACCCTCGTTGATAGCGAGGCTTACCTGCTGACTTGCTATCGCTACATCGAGCTTAATCCGGTTCGTGCCAGCATGGTTTCTCAGCCGGGGGAGTATCCGTGGTCGAGTTATCGCTGCCATGCGGAGGGTGTGGCGAATTCGCTGCTGACGGATCATTCGCTGTTTTTTGCGTTGGGGATGACGAGCGAAGCGAGGCAAAGCGCTTACCGCGAACTGCTCAATAGCGATTTGAGTGCGACAGAACTGGATTCGATCCGCGAGGCGACTAACAAGGCCTGGGTTTTGGGCAGCGATCGCTTTAAAGAGGAAATTTCGGCACTCGCTGACCGACGTGTAAAGGCGCTACCGAAGGGGAGGCCACGGAAGCGAAATAAAATCGAGTCTGACCCCGAATAACTGTTCGAATAACTGTTTCCGGTCCGTTGGGGAGGAATACACGCGATGCGCCTTGAGATTCGACTTGGCGCGCGTGACGAAGAAAGCGCCGGCCAGATGCAAGCGATGCAGGCGAGCGAAGTCGACGTAACCCCGGTCCATGACGTAGATCGCGCCAGCTTCCGGGGTCAGCAAATCCAGCGCATGCACATCGTGCAACTTGCCGTCGGAAACATGGATGAAGCTGGGGATGCTGCCGCGCAAGTCGAGCAGCGTGTGCATCTTGACCGCCGCCTTGGTCGTTCGAAAGTGTGCCCATGGGAACACAGAAAGGCACAGATCGATGGTTGTCGAATCGAGGGCGTACACCGTATTCGACAATTCCAGCCCCAAGTCCTCGTTGGCGTAGAGCGCTCTCGCCTGGATGATCAGGCGAGCGGCGAAGTCGGCATAGATGCGCCAGTCGCGCGATTCGTTGGCATCGGCCAGTGTCGAGCGCCGTATCGGCTCGCGAAACCCCATGTGATACAACTTGGACGCCTGCGCCGAAAGACTGACCTCGATATCGCGCAAGCTCTCCCGGTAGGTCAGTTGGGCAAATGCCATGACTCGGAACTGTTCGGCACAAGTCAGAGTACGAACGCCCTTGTCGCCGCCGTAACGCGCTACGTATCGGTTGAATGTCGACCACAGCAGAAAGTCCATCAACTGGGCAAACAGTGTCTTGCCAGCATTCATGATCATGCCCTTCAGAAAAATCCGAAGGGTCATTTTTCGCCGATTTCAAATCGACACCACACTTCATCGCTCGGAAAGCCTCGTCAGTCATGGCGTTGCGCAGTTCAGGCATTCATTTAACCGGACAGTAGTGATTCCAGCCGGAAGCAAAACAAAATCGAGTCTGACCCCGGATAACGTGAGAGTCTGACCCCGGATAATGCGATGAAACAGCCGCACCTTGATTTCCCAATCGCCGTCGATACGGTGTTCGACAATATTGATTTCAACCCGGCAGATATGGTCTGAGTTTTTCCCAATCGAGCGCCGCTTCGACCGAATCGGCCAGACGCTCCAGGTCGGCCTCGCGGCGGGCGGCAAAATCGACCTGTGCGCTTTCCGCCAGCCCGGCCCAGGCGAGGAGCGCGGTCAACGCTTCCGGATGGTCAAAAACGCCGTGGCAGTAGGTGGCGAAAATTTGATTGTCGGCGGAAATAGCGCCATCGCTGGCGCCATCGGCCAGGTGCACGGCTGATCGTTGCAGATCGTCGCCACGCGTCACGCCGAGGTGAATTTCGTAACCGCTCATTAGCGGCGCGCCGGGCAAGGCGAGATGGCCGCTGACGTTGCGTAACTGTTTGCCGCTTTCCAGCATCGTCACGCAGTCGAGCATGCCGAGGCCGGGCGTAGACCCGGCGCTGCCTTCGAGCCCGAGCGGGTCGTCGATCGCATGGCCGAGCATCTGGTAACCGCCGCACAGGCCGATCACTTTGCCGCCGTAGCGCAGGTGTTTCTGAATCGCCTTGTCCCAGCCCTGCTGGCGCAACCAGTCAAGGTCGGCGCGCACGGCTTTGGAGCCGGGCAGGACGATCAAATCAGCGGCCGGCGGCGTTTCGCCGGGAGCTATCCAGCAGAAGTCGACTTCCGGATGCAGGCGCAGGGGGTCGAGGTCGTTGTGGTTGGAAATGCGCGGGTAAGCCGGGGCGACCACTTTAAATTTTGTCGCTTTTTTGCCGTCGACCCTAGGGCCAGCCGTTGTTTCTGTGGTCGCAGCCGTCGCAATCGCATCTTCGGCATCGAGCATCAGGCCGTGCAGATAAGGCAGGACACCGAGCACCGGCTTGCCGGTGCGTTCTTCCAGCCAGGTGAGGCCGGATTCGAGCAAGGTGATGTCGCCGCGAAAACGGTTGATGACGAAGCCTTTGACCCGGTTCTGTTCGGACGGCGAAAGGAGGTCGAGCGTCCCGACCAGATGGGCGAAAACACCGCCGCGGTCGATGTCGGCAATGAGGATCACCGGGCAATCGACCGCTTCGGCAAAGCCCATATTGGCAATATCGCGGTCGCGCAGATTGATTTCCGCCGGCGAACCGGCGCCTTCGACGACAACGCATTGGTAAGCGGCGGTCAACCGCGCCCAGGAAGCCAAAACCGCCGCCATGGCGCGCGGTTTGTAGTTGTGGTAATCGCGCGCATTGAGATCGAAGGCGACCTGGCCATGAATGATCACCTGAGCTTTTTTGTCAGTGGTCGGCTTGAGCAGCACCGGGTTGAAATCGGTATGCGCTTCAAGGCCGGCGGCCATGGCCTGCAAGGCCTGCGCCCGGCCGATCTCGCCGCCATCGACCGTGACCGCCGAATTGAGCGCCATATTCTGCGGTTTGAACGGTGCGACACGCACGCCCCGGCGTTTGAGAATGCGGCACAAAGCGGCAACCAGCGTCGTCTTGCCGGCATCCGACGTGGTGCCTTGAACCATCAGGGCGGAGCAGTGCATGGGCGTGAACCTGAAGAAATGGGGGCGCGATTATCGCATTGCTCGCGGCGCCCATATCTTGCCAGCCGACTTGGCTTTTCGCGCCGCCTCGCTTAGCATCGCCTGCGCCCGAATTTTCGGGCAGGTATCTCCGGGTGCCGTTCAGTTTGCGCTGAATGGAGAATCGGGAAGGCGGTGTGATTCCGCCACGTGCCCAACGCTGTAAGGATGACGTTCGCCGCAGATTGCCACTGGCCAGAGTGCATGCTCACCGGGAAGGCGCGGCAACGGTTGAATCCGAGTCAGAAGACCGGCCAGGAGATCATTGAATGGCTGCACGGCCAGGCAGCCGCCGTTTTTCCACAAGGGGAATCCATGGAAAACCAACACAAGCAGGATGAATTTTTCGCGCCGCTGGCGCATGCCTTTTCCGACGCTGACCGGGCGGCGGTCTATCAATCCATTTTCAGCCGGCGCGATGTGCGCGGCCAGTTTTTGCCGACGCCGGTGCCCGATGAGGTGTTGAGCCGCCTGCTCATGGCGGCGCATCACGCTCCTTCGGTCGGCTTCATGCAGCCGTGGAATTTTCTGCTGGTGCGTTCGGCCGAGATCAAACAGCGCGTGCATGAGGTTTTCAAAAAAGCCAATGGCGAAGCGGCGGCGATGTTCGCGGACGAGCGGCGCGAGATTTACAGCCGCCTGAAGCTGGAGGGCATTGTCGAGGCGCCGATCAGCCTGTGCATCACCTGCGACCGCGAACGCACCGGGCCGGTCGTCGTCGGCCGCACCCACATCAAGACGATGGATTTGTATTCGAGCGTGTGCGCCGTGCAAAACGTCTGGCTGGCAGCGCGCGCCGAAGGCCTGGGCGTGGGCTGGGTGAGCATTTTCAATCAGCCGGAACTGCAGGAAGCGCTGGGCATTCCCGCCAACATTGTGCCGATTGCCTATCTTTGCATCGGCTACGTCAGCCATTTTCACGCCAAGCCGGAGCTGGAAAAAGCCGGCTGGCTGCCGCGCCTGCCGATCGAAGAACTGGTTTTCCACGAGCAGTGGGGGGCCGCGGATTTTGACCGGAATTTGCCGTTGACCGCAGCATTGCGCGAAATACAGGCCGATATTCAGGAAAACGGCATTTTCCCGCGATGAATTGGAGCTTCGCCGATCTCGCCGCGCAGTT
>CAZLPR010000152.1:0-5234 GCA_964561415.1 uncultured Dechloromonas sp.
GGCAGTTGCGCGGACAGTTCGGCGCGGGACGCAGGGTATTTCTCGCCGCCAGTACGCGCGACGGTGAGGAGTTACTGCTTCTTGAGGCTTGGCAGCAACTCCGTATCGAGAATGCCTTGCTCGTACTCGTGCCGCGTCACCCGCAGCGTTTCGATGCGGTAGCCGAATTGTTGCGCCAGCAAGGCTTGAACATGGTGCGCCGCAGCGCCGGTTTGCCGACACCTGAAACCCGGGTTTGGCTGGGTGACAGCATGGGCGAAATGGCCGCTTATTACACGCTGGCTGACCTGGCCTTCATCGGCGGCAGCCTGTTGCCGCTGGGTGGGCAAAACCTGATCGAAGCTGCGGCATGTGGCTGTCCGGTACTGGTTGGAGCGCATACCTTCAATTTTCTTCGGGCCACGGAAGATGCGATTGCCGCCGGTGCGGCGCAGCGCGTCGAGTCGCCGCAGGCTTTGGCGATGCGGGTGCAGCATCTGCTGGAAAATCAAACCGAACTGGCCGCGATGCGCGTCGCCGCTGCCGATTTTGCGCGGGCGCATCAAGGCGCCACGCAGCGCACGCTGGCGTTTATTGCGCGCTGGTCGGTTCGAGCAGACTGTTGATCTGCGCGACGTCATCTTCACCGAGCGAGCCGACGGCGGCTTTCAGGCGGAGTTGGGCGAGCAGGGTATCCAGCGTTGCCCGGGCCAGGTCGCGACGGGTCACGAACACCTGATTTTCGGCATTCAGCACATCGATGTTGATGCGCACGCCGACTTCATAACCGAGCTTGTTGGATTCCAGCGCCGATTGCGATGAAACCAGCGCGGCCTTGAGCGCCCGGACCTGCGCCAGCCCGTTAACCACGTTCAGATAATACTGGCGGGTAGCCAGTGCGGCGCCACGCCGGGCGGCTTCAAGATTCGATTGCGCGGCATGCTGGTTGGCCGCAGCCTCGCGTTGGCGCGAAACCACCAGACCGCCTTGAAAAAGCGGAACATTGAGCTGGATGCCGATATTTTTGAAATCGGTATCGGTGATGCCCAACGATGTCGAACCCAATGATTTTGATGAGCCGGCATTGGCGACGAGATCGACCGTGGGGTAATGCCCGGCACGCTGCTTGGCGATTTCGCGGGCAGCAATGTCGGCGACGGCCTGTTGAATCTGGACGTTGATGCTGTCTTTTTCCGCCGCTGTCACCCACTGCTTCATGTCATTGGGCTGTGGCGGGGTCAGTTCGGCATTCTTGCGAGGCGCCGCCAGCGCTCCCGGCGCCTGGCCAATAATGGCTTCCAGCGCATGCTGCTTGATTTCAAGATCATTCTCGGCGGCGATTTCCTGCGCCAGGGCCAGATCAAAGCGGGCTTGTGCCTCGTGCGTATCGGTGATGGTCGTCGTGCCGACTTCAAAATTTTTCTTCGCCGATTCGAGTTGCTGGCTAATGGCGGACTTGTTGGTGCGCACCGCTTTCAGATTTTCGATGGTGAAAATAATATCAAAATAAGCCTGCGCGACGCGCAGGATCAAGTCCTGTCCAGCTTGGGCGAAACTGGCTTCGGCCTGGGCGACCTGAATTTTTGACTGGTCGTAAGCGACCCAGTTCTGCCAGCGAAACAGCGGTTGGGAAAGCGTCAGTTGATAGGCATTGCTATTGAATTGCGGCTGGGTATTAAAGGCAGGGTTGGACTGGAAAGAGATTTCGTTGTCGTTCCACGTTGAGTTTCCCGACAAACTCAGGCTGGGCAAAAGCCCTGCTCTGCCCTGCGGCATTTTTTCCTGACCGGCGGCACGCGTCGCTTGCGCCGCGGCAAAACCTGGGTCATTTTGTTGCGCCTGGCGGTAAACCTGCATCAGGTCCGCCGCGAAAAGGGGTGAGCTTAAAAGCGGGGAAAGTAACAGCCAGGCGAGTTTTTTCATATCATTCTCAGTAACGACGCATTGTGGGATCAACTTCAGCGGCCCAGGCCTCGACGCCGCCCGCCAGATTGCGCACGGCGGCGTAACCCTTGCCCTCAAGGAACATGGCAACCTGCATGCTGCGGACGCCGTGGTGGCAGATCACCACAATCGCCTGATCCGGATTCAGTTCGTCACAGCGCAGCGGCACCAGATGCATCGGGATGTGTTGCGCGCCGGGCAGGCCGCACATCTCAAGCTCCCAAGCTTCGCGCACATCAAGCAGCAGCGGTTTGGCCAGACTTTCGTCAGCCAGCCAGGCGGCCAGTTGATGAGCGCGAATCTGTTGCATCAGAATGAAAAGCGGGACTTTGCGGCGATACCGTCAAGCGGCGGAATCACGGTTTCAAACAGGTTGACCGTATTGAAGACGCCTTCGGCCGTACAGGTGACCAATTGTGCTTCCATGACCGGCGCTTCGCCGACGACCGCTGCCAGGCGGCCACCGACGCGCAGTTGTTTGAGTATTTCATCGGGCAGCTTGGGTACCGAACCGGAGAGCACGATCACGTCGTAAGGGCTGCGCGGCGACCAGCCATTGGCACCGTCACCGATTTCAACGCTGACGTTGGTAACGCCGGCGCGCTGCAGGTTCTGCTGGGCGAACTCGGCCAGTTCCGGGCGGGATTCAACGGTGACGACGTGGTCGGCATGCGCCGCCAGCAGGGCTGCCATATAGCCGCTACCGGTGCCAATTTCCAGCACTTTTTCGGATTTGCCGATAGCGAGTTCCTGCAGGAGCTTGGCTTCAATCTTGGGGGCCAGCATGACCTGGCCGCTGCCGAGCGGAATTTCCATATCGGCAAACGCCAGATTGCGATAAGCCGGTGGAGCGAAATCTTCGCGCTTGATGACAAAAAGCAGGTCAAGAATATTTTGGTCGAGAACCTCCCAGGGGCGGATCTGCTGTTCGATCATGTTGAAGCGCGCTTGCTCGATATTCATTTGGGTCTCCGTAGACTTAATATTAGCACTAACTAATATATTGATTCGGACAAAAATAAATTATACCTGAGTCTCCAATGTGCTCCCACGCAGGCCGTGGCGCAGGATATCGACATGGATTTGCAGATAAAGACGCGAGTCGCTCTCGCCGTTCTGGCAGCAGCCGAGTGAAAAGCGCCAGATCAGCAGCATCAGAATCGGGGCAATAACGACGTCGATCGTGGTTTCGACATCCATGCGGCGGAATTCGCCGGCGGCCATGCCGCGCTCCAGCCGCGGCAGATGACGTTTTCGTAATAAAACTGGGCAACTTCAGGGAAATTTCGGGCCTCGGCGACCATTAGTTTCGGGATGCCGGCAAATTCAGTCAGACCGATCTTGCGCCACCAGTTGTCGAGCAGCTTTTCCAGCAGTTCGAAACTGCTGCCGCTGTGCCTGGCCGCGATCTCTTCGTTCTCCGCCACAACGGGGAGAACGCCTTCCTGAATGACCGCCTTGAACAGCGCTTCCTTGCTGTCGAAGTAAAGATAAAGCGTGCCTTTGGAGACGCCGGCACGGTTGGCCACGTCTTCCAGGCGGGTGGCGGAAAATCCCTTTTCGACAAAAAGAGAGAGCGCCGCTGCGCTTAGTTCAGAGGGGCGGGCGTCCTTGCGGCGTTTCCGCGGTGTGACAGCAGCGGGCATGGTTAAATTAGTGACTGGAGAGTCATTAATTTAACCATGCTGCTTTCTTTCAGGTCAACGGTCTTCCTTGATCAGGCGGCCGGCAATCGGCTGGATCGGGCGAGCGTTGTTTTTATAGAGCCGGGAGAAAATATTGATCTGTTCCGGTGAAACCTGCACCGGTTGCTTCATGACCAGCCACAAGACGCCTTCGCTACAGGGCGGTGTGGTCAGCGAACCCATGTAGGTGTAATAACTGCGCGTTGCCGGGAGGATGGAGGCGGGGTCAACAACCGCGGCGGGCGGTTCGAGCGGGGCGTTTTTTTCCAGCGGCAGATTGTTCCATAGGGTCTGGATAAATGGGTTTTCGCTGCCGCGTTCGAGCAGGACGGCGACGACGGCCAGATCGCCTTCGTCCGATTTGTGCACCAGATGGAGAACCATGTCGAAACGCTGGCCATTGATCTTTTCTTCCGATGGGCGGTGGAAATGGAACTGCACCAGTTCGTAAGTTTTGCCGGTCAGGCTGATCGTACTGTCGCCCACTTCGACCTGAACGGTATGGCCGTTATCGACAATGCGGAAAGTGGAAGGGCGGTAGTTGAATTTGATCGATTCGAGGTCGACCTTGATGCCGTCACGAATATCGATCGGCGACTGGCGTTCGCCAATGGCACAAGTGAGATTTTTCGGGTCAAGTTTCGACCAGTTTTCCGGCCGGCCTTCCCCCTGGTAATCCCAGTGAATATGCGCGTGCTGCCTAGCCGCTTCGAGGCTGGCTATTTCCAGCATGTAGCCTTCCTGCTTGGCTGGTTTTTTGGCCCTGGGGGCAGTGGCGCGCGAGGTGTAAACGGTCACTTTCGATGATTTTGCCGGGGCCGGTGTGTGCGGCCGGGCTTCCTTGGGGGCTGCTGCGGCAGCTTTGAGGTTGGGTTTGATCGACCGTGCCGGCGCGTGATCCGTTGTCTCGGCGGCTTTGATCAGCGGCGTCCTGGCGGCCTCTTTCTGGAGCAGGGCTTCATTGGCCAGCTTCAATTGGCTGGCCGCCTCGTTGGCTTTTTCCGCCAGTTCGGCCGGAGTGCCTTTCGGTGGGCGGCAAACCTCGCGCAGCACTTTGTCGTCGAGCGTGCCGCTGCGCACGGGCAGGTCGCTGCCTTTAAGGTCTTCTTCGCGTATCGTTTCGGTTTCGCTTTGTTTGTAAATGCGCTTGACGGTGTTGGCATTGCGCGTGCCGCAGTCATAGCGGGTGAGGGCTTCAATGATGCGATAACCCATGCCGGAGCGGATGTCGGTCAGCTCCCGCTCCAGTACGATCCGGCTTTGCGCCTGCACGCTGTTGCCTTCGCGCTTGAGGCTGGTGCTGTCCAGTTCAATGCGTTTTCCCGGTTCGGCCGAGATGGTCTGCCAGGTGGGCGCTGCTGACGCTGCCGACCAGGGCAGGATTGCCAACAAGGCGGCGATAGTTAGAAAGCGCATGCGATGTCCCTTACTTGTTTTTTGAAATGCCAATGCTCGATAAGGATATTTCGGCCAGAATCGAAAAACCTTGAGCATAAAATCGCATTTCTTGCATTTTGCCAGTGTTTCCAGTAACTTGCAGCCGCTTGTTAGGGGTGCCTGTTGTCTTGCGGGCTGAGAAATACCCTTCGAACCTGACCGGGTCATGCCGTCGTAGGGAAACGAACT
>CAZLPR010000153.1:0-5225 GCA_964561415.1 uncultured Dechloromonas sp.
GCTCATGCTCGACCGTGGTTTTCGGCATCTGGCGGTGGTTGACCGCAGCAATCGCTTGCTCGGCCTGCTGAGCGAACATTGTCTGGTCCGTCCGCTGGAAATCGAGCTGCTCGACGGTGCGCTCAGTGACCGGCGCGAACTGAGCGCCGCCAACGCCGCCGCGCATGAGCAATTGAGCCGCAATGAACGTTATCAGCGCGCCCTGCTCGATAACTTTCCCTACCTCGTCTGGCTGAAAGACAGCGAATCGCGCTTTCTCAGCGTCAATCGCCAATTGGTCGAAGCGGTCGGCGAAACATCCAGCCAGGCCATGTTGGGCAAGCGCGATGATGATTATTTTCCGCCCGATGTCGCGCAACGCTACCGCGCCGATGATGCGGCGGTGATGGCGAGCGGCGAGAAGAAGTATCTCATTGAGGAAATCCTCACCCACGGCGCGCGCGTTTTGCACGAAACCTACAAGGCGCCGGTCGTCGATGCCGACGGGAAAACGGTCGGTACCGTCGGCTTTGCGCGCAATATTTCGGCGCACAAACGCAGTGAAGAGGCCGTCGTCATGCGTAACGCCGCACTCGCCGGCCTGCTCCGCGGCGAGCGCCTGGAAGGACTGCTTGAGCTGATCGCCATTTCGGCCGAAACCGAGCTGCCCGGCGTTCTCTGCGCCATCCTCTTGGTCAGCGCCGATGGCCAGCGCCTGCGTTTGGGTGCGGCGCCGGGCTTGCCCGAGGCCGGCCGGGCCGCGCTCGACGGCATGCTCATTGCCGAAGGGGTGGGCGTTTCCGGCACCGCGGCGTATCGGGAAAGCCGCGTCGTTGTCGAAGATTTTTTCACCGACCCCAAAGGGCAGGGTTTTCACGAATTTGCCCGACTGAGCGCGATTTCTTCCGGTTGGGCCGAGCCCATATTTTCCCCGGCTGGCGAGTTGCTCGGCACCTTTGCCGCATATCACAGCAAGGCCCAAATTCCCACGCCGGAGCAGGAAGAGTTATTGCGCCTGTCCAGCCAGTTAGCCGCACTGGTGATTTCCCAGCACCGTCAGGCCGACCAGTTGGCGGCCAGTCTGACCACCTTCCGGGGTATTTTCGACAGCGTTGATAACGCGCTTTGCGTGGTCGACCAAAACGGCATTTTGCTCGACCTCAATCCTCGCGTCGAACAGCTTTCCGGCTACCCGCGCAGTGCCTTGCTGGGCTTGCCCTACCAAAACCTTCTGGTTGCAGGCCTGAATAGCCGCAGCAATATCGGTGAACGCTTCGCTGCCGCGCTGGCCGGCCCGCCGCAGGTGCTGGAAGTCTGGGCGGAAAGTGCCAGCGGGCGAATTTTCCCGACCGAAGTGCGCATGCGTCCGGCCAGATATTTTGGTCAGGATGTGGTGATCGCCTCCGCCCAGGATATTTGCGAACGCAAGTCAGCGGCGCAACGCCTGATGGTTGAGCGCGACCTGGCCGAAGTATTGGCGAATGGCAAATCCCGGGACGAAATTTTGCCCGTATTGCTCGACATCGCACTACGTTTTCCAGAATTCGAATGCGGCGGTATCTATTTGCAGAATGCTCAAGGCGGCTATCGGCTGATTGAGCATCGCGGCCTTTCTGCAGCATTTATCAACCAGGTCAGCGAGTTCGCCGCCACTTCGCCCCAGGCGCTGCTCATTCAGGCCGGCGAGATTGTTTGTAGCTGCCACGAAGGTTCAGAGCAATGCGCTGAGCGGACGCTTCTGCTCACCCCGCGCCTGCAGGCCGAAGGCATTTGTTGCGTGGCCGTTCTGCCGATCGTCGTCGATGGCCAAGCGGTTGTCAGCATCAACCTGGCGGGCCGCAATGCCGAGCAGATTTCGCATGGCACTTTCCTTGCCCTGCAGTCGCTCGGCCAGCATTTCGCCCAGACCTTGATGCGGGTCGAGGCGCAGACTGCGGCCAAGCAGGCGCAACAAAATATCGCCGGCTTGTTCGATGTGATGCGCGATTTTCTTTTCATCGTCAGCCCGCAAGGCAGCATCCTGCATTACAACTGCGCCGTCAGCGAACTGCTCGGCTACGCTCCCGGCACGCTTGATGGCCAGCCGATTGCTGTGGTCCACCCGCCGGAAGCCGAGAAAATGCTCGCCGCGATGCTCGCGGATGTCAGCGCCGGCAAACGCAGCAACTGCTCATTGCCGTTGTGCCGGGCCGACGGTAGCCAGTTCATGGCGGAAACCCGCGTTGTTGAAGGCCACTGGAACAGCCAGCCCGCCATTCTGTGTATTTCCCAGGACATCAGCGAACGCCTGCAGGCCGAAGAGCGGCAAAAACTGGCGGCCAGCGTTTTTGACAATGCGCACGAAGGCATCATGATCACCGACCCGCGCGGGCGGATTATCGATGTCAATGAAACCTTCACCGAGCTGACCGGCTATTCGCGGGCCGAAACCCTCGGCCACACCGCCGATTTGCTTAAATCAGGGCATCACACGCCGGATTTTTACCTGGAAATGTGGCAGACCATTCAGAACGTCGGCTATTGGCGCGGCGAAGTCTGGAACCGTAAAAAATCTGGCGAGATTTTCGTCGAACAACTGACCATTTCAACCGTGCGCAACCGCCGCGGCGAGGTTTCCCATTTTGTCGGTATTTTTACCGACATCACGCTGATCAAGGAGCATCAGGAACGCCTCGAGCATCTGGCGCATTTTGATGCCCTGACTCAACTGCCCAACCGCATGCTGCTCGGCGACCGCATGCAACTGGCGATGGCGCAAACCGAACGCAATGGCAAGACGCTGGCCGTTTGTTATCTTGATCTTGATGGCTTCAAGCCGATTAACGACACCTACGGCCATGCCACCGGCGACCGTTTGCTAGTCGAGGTGGCGCAGCGCCTGAAAGCCTGCGTGCGTGGCGGCGACACCGTTTCCCGGCTCGGCGGCGATGAATTTGTGCTGCTGCTTTCCGGGCTGGAGAACGAGCACGAGTGCGACCTCGCCATCGCCCGTATCATCAATGCGCTGACCCGGCCCTTTGTCATCACTCATCACGATATTTCAATCTCAGCCAGTATCGGCGTCACGCTTTATCCGCAGGATAGCTCCGATGCCGACACGCTGCTGCGCCATGCCGACCAGGCGATGTATGCCGCCAAGCAGGCAGGGCGCAATCGGCATCATCTTTTCGACCCGGAAAACGACCGTCGGGCCCGGGTTCGGCGCGAGGAGCTGAGCCAGATCCGTCACGCTCTGGCGCATGGCGAGTTCGAACTTTATTACCAGCCCAAAGTGAATATGCGCCTGGGTAGCGTGATTGGCGCCGAAGCGCTGATTCGCTGGCAGCACCCGGAGCGCGGGCTGCTCTTGCCGGCTGATTTTTTGTCTGCCGTCGAAGGGAGCGAGCTGGCGCTTGAACTGGGCGACTGGGTCATCCGTGAAGCTTTGCAGCAACTCGACACCTGGGCGGCGCAAGGTCTCGATTTCTCGGTCAGTATCAATATTGCCGGCGATCATTTGCAACACCCTGGATTTGCGTCGCGTCTTGGTGAATTGCTGGCGGCTCATCCGCGCGTGCAACCGGGGCGCCTGGAGCTGGAGATTCTCGAAACGGCAGTGCTTGAAGATATTGGGCTGGTGGCCAAGCTGTTTGCTGAGTGCCGTGGCTTGGGCGTCAGTTTTGCGCTCGACGATTTCGGCACCGGTTATTCCTCGCTGACCTACTTCCGCCGCTTGCCGGCTGAAATGTTGAAAATCGACCAGTCTTTCATCCGCGACATGCTCGACGATCCGGAAGACCTGGCGATTGTCGAAGGGGTCATTGGCCTGACTCAGGCTTTCAAGCGCAAGGTGATTGCCGAAGGGGTTGAAACGGTCGAACACGGCCTGGCTTTGTTGCTCCTCGGCTGCGATCTGGCTCAGGGTTATGGCATTGCCCGGCCGATGCCGGCGGCCTTGTTGCCGAGCTGGGTCGAGCAATTCCGCGCCGACGAATTGTGGAATCTGGCCACTACCTTCAACTGGTCACGCGATGATCTGCCGATGATGATTGCCGAGGCCGATCACAAACGCTGGGTGGCGTCTGTTCACAACTATCTAAACGGCCCCAGCGATGCGACGAGTATGCAATTGAGTCACCGGGAATGCCGTTTCGGCGACTGGTACTACGGCATCGGTCAGCGCTATACGGCGCTTGATGGCTTTAAAAATATCGAGGTGTTGCATCTCCGTTTGCATGAGGTCGGCCGTGAGCTGATTGAGCGCCACCAAGCCGGCAATGCCGTCGCAGTCGACCAGCGACAAAGTGAATTTTCAGCGCTCAGTAATACGCTGAGTGAGGCCATTCAGCTGGTTCAGGCCGAAATTCTCATGGCGGCGCAGGCAAAATCTCATTGAGACGTGGCCGGCTTTTGTTTGATTCACATTAATCTGCCGTTAAACTTGCGCGTTCATAATTTGCCGCTGGTTATTTTCGGTTTTCCCCCTGATGCTTGAAGCTGACAATCTGGAATGCGTGCGCGGCGAGCGCCGCCTGTTTGCCGGCCTCGGTTTTCAGCTGGCAGCCGGTGAATTACTCTATCTGCAAGGCAAAAACGGCTCCGGCAAGACCAGCCTGTTGCGCATGCTGATCGGCCTGTTGCCGCCGGAAAGCGGCGAAATCCGCTGGCAAGGCGAATCGATCCAGACCCAGGCCGACGAATTTCGCGCCAATCTGTGCTATCTCGGCCACCTGAACGCCATCAAGGAAGAATTGACGCCGCTCGAAAACCTGCTCGCCGCAGCGCGCTTGGCCGACGAGGAGCTCTCCGAAGACGACGCCATCGACGCGCTGGAACAGGTCGGCTTGGCCGGTCGTGAAGATCTGGCGTGCCGCTATCTGTCGCAAGGCCAGAAACGGCGCGTTGCGCTGGCCCGGCTGGTCAAGGAAAAACGCCCCTTGTGGATACTCGACGAACCCTTCGTGGCACTGGACGTTGCTGCGGTCGACTGGCTGGCCGGCATTATTTCCGGCCATCTGCAGCGCGGCGGTCTGGCCGTGATGACGACGCATCAGCATGTCGACATTGCCGCTGGCGCCGTGCGCGAATTGCGGCTCAGTTGATGGACGTTTCCTGATGCTGAAAATTGTCACTGCGGTGATCCGCCGCGATCTCAAACTGGCCATGCGCCGGCAGGCGGATATCGTCTCGGCGCTGTTCTTCTTCATCATCGTGGTCAGCCTCTTTCCGCTCGGCATCGGGCCGGAACCCGATTTGCTGCGCAAACT
>CAZLPR010000154.1:0-4171 GCA_964561415.1 uncultured Dechloromonas sp.
CGTGCGCCACCATCTGCATCACCGCGCCGGTCAGGCCGGTGATATTGAGGCTGGCGATGCCGAGCAGCACGATGCCCATATGGGAAATGGACGAATAGGCAACCATCGCCTTCAGATCTTGCTGTCGCCAAGCAAGGATGCCGCCATAGAGCAGGCTGATAAAGGCGAGCAAAGCGAGCCAGTCTTGCGCCGCGAGCAGCGCGGCCGGCAAGGTTTCGGCGGCACGGATCAGGCCGTAAGCGCCCATTTTGAGCAGCACGCCGGAAAGCAGAATCGACACCGGGCTGGGCGCCTCGACGTGGGCCAGCGGCAGCCAGCCGCCAATCGCCGCCAGCCAGCCGGGCAGCTGATCGGTCGGGAAAAAGACACCGGAAATCAGCGTCATCGGCGTGATGAACAGCGTGAAGTAATACATGAAAAAATCGTAGGACGGCGCCAGCGCATTCCAGATCAGGCCCAGCCCGGCAAAGGCCAGACCGGTCAGCACGATGGCCGGCAGCGCCCAGAGCAGCATCGGGCCGTGCGTCAGGCCGAGCGCGGCAATCACCAGCAGAATGGCCGCCCCGGAAAACAGCGACTTGGTCGCCGCCCAGAACAACTCCCCGGCCACCACATCGGCCAGGCCGAGCGGCGTATTGAGAATCGCATCCCAGGTTTTCTGCACATGCATCCGCGAAAAAGCCGAGTAAAGCGCCTCGAAAGTCGCCGCGTTCATCGTTGAGGCGCATACGGTGCCGGCGGCGAGAAAGTTGATGTAAGGCTGGCCTTCAACGGTCGGCAGCATCGCCCCCAGACCGTAACCGAGGCCGAGCATGTAAATCAGCGGATCGGCCAGATTGCCGAGAATCGACGGCAGCGCCAGCTTCTTCCAGACCAGAAAATTGCGCCGCCAGACGGGGAGCCAGCCAATGGGGAAAGCGGAGGAAGACATGGCAGTTGGGGTGAGCCTTGGGCGGGGAATGGAATGGCATTTTAACCTGCCGGGTGGTTGGGTTGATTCTTCGCGGCAATCGGCGTTTGTGATCGGCGATTGCCGTAAAATTGGTAGAATTTGTCATATTCATTCTCGAAATCAGGCCAAAGGGTATTAAACCGTGGTCTGCCCCCTGATTTTCAACAATAACAATTTTTGACACAGCAGCCCCGAGATGATGAGTACCCCCAAAACTATTCAGATTTTCCTACCCCTAGGTGACCCACAAGCAATCCGAGTAGCCGAAATTACCACCCGAATCGTCCGCGTAATTGAAGTTCCCCGGTCTTTGCTCTCAGAGTTCCAACAAATGCCAGAGTCCAATCAAGTCGGCATCTATTTTCTGGTTGGCGAAGACGAGAAAACAGCAGAGCCGAAGTTGTATATCGGCCAGAGCGGCAATATCGGAAAGCGCCTCGGCGAACACAATGAGAAAAAGGATTTCTGGAGCCGGGCAATTGTTGCAGTCTCCCTTACAAATAGCCTTACCCAAACACACGCCCTTTTCCTTGAATGGCATAGCCTCAGGCGTGCGACAGATGCAGGGCGATTTGAGTTAGAAAATGGTAACGGTGGTAGCAAGCCACATACGCCAGCACCTCTTGAAGCTGATTGTATGGAAATCTTTGAAACCTGCCGAACGCTTCTGGCTACATTGGGCTATCCAGTGTTTGAGCCAGTTGCCAAGCCTATTAGTAATGCCACGCCCCAAGAATTGTTCTACTGCAAGCGCTCAGGCTGTTCGGCTGTTGGTGAATACACCACGGAAGGATTTGTCGTACTTTCAGGCTCACTGGGAAGCCCAGAGGTTGGCAACTCCTATCAAAATGAATCTTTCGCCAAACGGCGGGCGCAGCTCATCGCTCAAGGTAAAGCACACCTTCAAAACGGCTGGCTGGCGTTCAAAGAAAATGTGCTCTTCTCATCCCCAAGTGGAGCTTCCGCTGTTGTCCTTGGCGCACCATCTAATGGCTGGACTGACTGGAAATCGGCAGATGGAAAGACCTTGAATGAAATAAAACGAGTTGGCACATAGCACACAACAATCGGGATCCAACTCGACTAAAACATGTTTTATGTCGAGTCTGACGCTGGTTATTCGAAGACGCCTTCTACTGGTTGCGAAGATGCGTCAATTGCTGACTGCATCTTCGCTGCGTTAGGCATCCTCTGTAACGGCGGTATTGCTTGGAGCCGCCACTTTGGAAAGAAGCACCTTGTCGACCCGATTCTTATCCATATCCATGACTTCAAATCGCCACCCTGTTGCTTCAAAATGGTCAGTGGGCGCTGGAACGCGACCAAGGGTGTGCATGATGAATCCACCAAGAGTATGAAAGCCGTTATCTTCTTCGCCAGGTAGGTCGTCTTCGATGTCGAGTATCGATTTCAGCCGTTCAACACCGACGTCGCCATCGACAAGCCAGGAGCCGTCTTCACGTTGCAACATGTCGCGCTCTTCTGGTTTTTCAGGTTCTGAGAGTTCGCCCACGATGGCCGACATGACGTCGGTCAGCGTAACGACGCCCTGAACCTCCCCATACTCATCGACGATGAGCGCGAATTGGAGTCGCGCGCGGCGGAAGTTCTCTAGTAATTGCGTTGTAGTGACTGTTTCAGGCACATACAGCGGCCGGTGGAGGACTGATTCAATGTCAGCCGCAGTGACGCAGTGGCCACCCGGCAGAGCCTTTTTGAGAAGGTCTCCTGTCTGCAGAATACCGAGCACATGCTCCAGCCCATCACGACAAACAACAACTCGGGAATACTCGGTTTCAATGATGCGCTGGCGAACGGCCTCGTCGCCTTCGTCAAGGTCGATGACGTACATCTCACGGCGTGGCGTCATGATGGCTGCAATTTTTTGCTCATCCAGGCGCAAGACGTTGGAAACGAGTTCCTGTTCGCTTTCGTGGAAAACGCCTGCCTCCGAACCCTGTTCCATCAGCACCTTGATTTCATCGTTGGTGACTGGAGGCTCTTCTTTGCGCCGAGCACCTAGCATGCTCAGGATGGCCGTTGAAGTACCAGATAGGATGACGACCAAGGGGTGTGCCACCTTTGCCAGCAGAATCATCGGCCGGGCAATCAACGATGCAATACCTTCCGGCGCCAACATGGCCAAACGCTTGGGCACCAACTCACCGACCACGACAGAGAAATAGGTCAGTGCCACCACGGTGAGACCCAAGGCTACGCTCTTTGCGTAGGGTTCAAGCAAGGGAAAGCTTGCCATCCAAGCGGCTAACGGGTCTGCAAGCGCGGCTTCACCGATGGCGCCACTCATGATGCCAACCGATGTGATACCTACCTGAATTGTGGATAGGAAACTGGAGGGTTCCTGGTGCAGTGAGAGTGCTGCTTCAGCGCCCAAGCTGCCGTCGTCTGCCAGATTCTGGAGTCTCGCCTTGCGCGAGGAGACGACTGCTATTTCGGACATGGCGAATACGCCATTGATGAGGATGAGAGCAACGAGAAGTAATATATCCATGGTTGAAACCGCCCTACGCAGTCATCGTGCGTGCGGTTTCGGTGTTAACGAGGAGCTGAGTATAGCAGCAGCTCTTAAGCAGGCTCAGGGTGCAGAGAGAAAGCCACTTCGCGGCGCCAAAGTGCCAAAGGGGGCAGGCCGTTCGCCGTGATCGGCGGTATATCCAGCGGGTTGAAGTTCCGTGAAAGGAGTTGTCCGTACGCTTTTTTAGCACCGGGAAGCGGGCCGGTGTCAAGTTCGTCCAGTTGTAATGGGGAGTCGTTGCGGCCGGGGAAAACTTCGTAGCGTTTCATGGTGTTTCCTTGGGAAAGGGCGTGGACAGGGCAAAGGCGCCGGTCGTTCTCACAATCGTCGGCGTAACGAAAAATCCGACATGAATCGCAAGGAAGCCGGAAGCATGCCAGCCGGGAATCGCGAATGGATATTAGCCATCAGCCAGCGATGTTTCCAGCACAACCAGGGAAAGGGTGGCCGTCATTGGCAGTGGACAGTGTCCGAAAATGACACGCTGCTTAATGCAAAAACGAACGCTGTTTTGGACGGCAGATTTCTATTGCCTGGAATTACCGCCGGCTGACGATCAATATCCCGATCAACACCAGCCCCGCCCCGATCATCTGCGCCAGTGAGATCGACTCGTCGAGCAGCCACCAGCCGAAACCGATGGTCAGCAAGGGACCGATCATGCTCAACAGCGAGGCCCGCCC
>CAZLPR010000154.1:4181-5219 GCA_964561415.1 uncultured Dechloromonas sp.
GCTGTAACCAAGCGCGTAATGGTTCGGCACGGCGCCGATGCGGCGGATCGCCGCCGCTTGGGCAAAGACCGGGATGATGGTGGCAAACAGCGCCATCGCCAGACCCCAGCCATAGACTGGCAGCGGCTGGATAAAGGCCGAAAATGGATGCGACGCCGAAAAATGCAGCAAGGTCACGGCCGACGAGACCAGCGTGGCCAGCGCCGAAAAACGCATCGCCCCCAGCCGGGCGATCATCGACACGCTGCCCGACAGGTAGAGCGCGTAGGAGACGCTGGAGCCGAAAACCAGCGCCCCGCCGATCCACACATCGCGTGCATTGCCCAGCCCGAGATCGTGCATGAAGGCGAAGCCGATGCCGCAGTAGCAGAGCACGACGGCAATCCCCTCGCGTTTTGAGAAAGCCTTGCCCTGAAAGAAGACGCCAATCAGGATGGTCAGCGTCGGGTAGGTGAACAGGATCAGCCGTTCCAGTCCGGCCGAAATGTATTGCAGCCCCCAGAAATCGAGAATGCTGGCGCCGTAATAGCCGAGGCAGCCGAGCAGAAAAAGCCGGCCCCAGTCGCCGCTCGAAAGACTGTCGCCGGCGCGCTGGGTGGCCAGCCCGACCCACAGGAAAACCGGCAGCGCGAAACCCATGCGCAGGGCAAGCAGCGTGATGGCGTCCACGCCATACGGATAAGCCAGCTTGACGAAAATGGCTTTCAGCGAAAAACCGAGCGCCGCCAGCAGAACGAGCAGGGCGCCCACGGCAGGGCTGTTTTGCCAGGCATTCGATTTTTCCAAAGTCATGCTCAATCGGTTGGGTACGGGCAGCCATTGAATACACCGCCCAACGGCTTGGCAATTGGTAATATTCAAAGTCAGCGTTCGTTATGGCCGAAACCATGTATTACGACCTTCCCGATCTCCGGCTCGTCGCCGCCATTGCCGACTGCGGCAGCCTGACCCGCGCCGCCGCGCGCATCCATCTCGCCCCCTCCTCGGCCAGCCACCGGCTGACCCTGCTTGAGGCCAGCCTCGGCGTGCCGCTCTTCG
>CAZLPR010000155.1:0-5188 GCA_964561415.1 uncultured Dechloromonas sp.
ATTGCGGCCACACGCCACAGCGCGATCAGGAGCTAACCGTGCTCGCCGCGCTGGTTGAATTTGTCAGCCGAGCCAGCGGGTCTTGCCGGTAGTAGCGGGTGAATAGCGCATAGAGCGCCGGATATTCGGTGTTGAGCCGATCGGGCAGCTCGAAAAAACATTCGGTGAGCACGGCAAAAAATTCGGCGGGATCGTCGCTGGCGTAGGGGTCGATGCGGGTTTCTTCGCCGCGATCGATGCGTTGGCAGAAGTCGTCATAAGCGGCAAAAAATGTTTCGTTCCATTCTGTTTCATGCATTCCGGAATGCAGCGCCGGGAGGCCGTCCGCTTCGCCATTCAGCATATCCAGCTTGTGGGCGAATTCATGAATCACCACGTTGTAGCCGGCGCCGGCCATCTGCACATCGTGCCAGGAAATGATCAGCGGCCCGCCTTGCCAGGCTTCGCCGGAAAGCACATCGGTAAATTCATGGACAACGCCGCTTTCATCTTCGATGTGCCGCGGCACGATAAATTCGTTGGGATAAACCACGATGCCGACCCATTCCCGGTAGGCCGCCAAGCCGAGCTTGAGGATCGGCAAGCAGCCCTGGGCGGCGATGGAAACGCAGATTTCGTCTGTCAGTTCCAGCCCGCCACCGGTGCTGAATTCCTTTTCGGCGAGGAATTGTTCGGCGAGTAATTTCAGGTCATTTTTCTCGTCGACCGCAAGATTGGCCATGAAGGGCAGCGCAGCCAGTGTTTTTGCCCATAACTCGTCCGGAATAGCCGTCGAACGAGAGAGATTGAACCAGTCGAATAGCCCCATTACTTTTTCATCGTCAGCCAGATGCCGCTGAAGATCAGGCCGATGCCGAGGTAGTGATACCAGCGTGGAATCTCACCCAGAAAAATAGCTGAAAGCAGCATGCCGAAAACCGGCATCAGGTGAATAAATAGACTGGCCTTGCTCGCCCCCACTTCGGCGACGCCGCGGTTGTAGAAGATGTAGCCAAGAAAACTGGGGAAGATGCCGACGTAAGCCAGCGCGGCCAGCGAGCCGAAATGGACATTGATCTGCCGGCCTTGGGCCATTTCAAAAATATAGGCCGGGAGCAGCGCAGCGAGGCCGACGGCCGCCATCGCGGCGAGCATCAACATCGGGTGCACACCGCTCGGCCGCCAGGCTAGGCCGACGGTGTAAATGGCCCAGACGGCCACGGCGAGCAGCATCCAGGCATCGCCCAGATTGAGGTTGAGATGGATGAGGACATTGAAGTCGCCGCGAGCGACGATGGTCATCGCGCCGGACAGCGAAATGACGACGCCGAGGCCTTCCCGCCGGTGTAAATGTTTGCCGAGACAAGCCCAGGAAATGGCGATAGTGACGACTGGAATGAAGGAATTGAGCAGCACCGCATTGGTCGCCGTGGTGTGTTGCAGCGCCAGATAGGCCAAGGTGTTGTAGCCGCCGACGCCGAGCAGGCCGAGAATGACCACTGGCCGCCAGCTCGCCTTCAGCAGCGGCCATTGGCTTTTAAAGTGCGGCAAGGCGAGAGGCAGAACCAGCGCGAAGGCAATCGCCCAGCGCCAGAACGCCAGCGCCATCGGCGGCACATCGGCCCGAACCCCGCGCCCGATGACCATATTGCCTGACCAAAAGAGAACGGTGAGGGTAAGGAGCAGGTAGGGATTGGTGAAAAATCGGCGGAGCTGGGTTGTCATCTGGCGGATTATGCCTCAGACGTGAAGGGCGGCTCTCCCGGTATAATTACGCTCATGGTTTCCGTCTCTCATTCTGTGGCCGCGCAAAGCGATTTCGAACAGTTTTTGACTGTCCTTTCGGCCGGCTTGGGCGAGCTTGAAAAAGCCAGCCTGACAAAAGCCGTCGAGTATGCCTGGGAGGCCTACGCCAACAAGGTTTTGGGTAGTGGCGAACGCATTTGGGCACACGCTCTCGGTATGTCGGTAATTATTGCCGGCCTGAAAATGGATGCCGATTCGCGCATCGCAGCGCTCCTTTTCGCCATTCCGGCGCAGGACGAACACGGCATTGCCCGTATCGAAGAGCTCTTCGGAAAACCGGCTGCTCACCTGGTGACCGGCATTTCCCGACTGAACAAGTTGCGGCCGATTACCGAGGGTTTTGTCGCGGCGAATATCGAGGCCGGCGAGGTTAATCCGGCCGAGGTCAAGGCGCAGGTCGAAGTGCTGCGCAAAATGCTGCTGGCGATGGTTGAGGATATTCGCGTCGTCATGTTGCGTTTGGCCAGCCGGACGCAGACGCTGCGTTTTTACGCAGCGAATCCAGGCGATCTGCGGGTCCAGGTGGCGCGTGAAACGCTGGAGCTTTATTCGCCGCTGGCCAATCGGCTGGGCGTCTGGGAGTTGAAATGGGAGCTGGAGGATTTGTCCTTCCGCTTTATTCACCCGGATGTCTATAAAAAAATTGCCCAAATGCTCGATGAGAAGCGCAGCGAGCGCGAGAATTTCATCACCGATGCCGTGGCGAAAGTGCGCGCCGAACTCGTTGCCTCCGGCGTTAATAAAGCAGAGGTTTACGGTCGGCCGAAACATATTTACAGCATCTGGAACAAGATGCGGAAGAAGGGCATCGAGTTTTCGGAGGTGTACGATATTCGCGCCCTGCGCATCATCGTTGATGATTTGCGCGATTGCTACACCGCGCTGGGCATTGTGCATAACCTGTGGTCGCCGATTTCCAAGGAGTTCGATGACTACATTTCGCACCCCAAGGGTAACAACTATCGTTCGCTGCACACGGCGGTGCGTTGCCCGGATGGGCGCAGTCTTGAGATCCAGATCCGCACGACGGAAATGCATAACCATGCCGAATTGGGCGTGGCAGCGCATTGGCGTTACAAGGAAGGTAGCAAGCGGACGAGCGAGGATGATTACGACGAGAAAATCGCCTGGCTGCGCCAACTGCTGACCTGGAAAGACGAGGTCGTCGATAGTTCGGACTGGATCAGCCATTACAAGCAGGCGGCGCTCAACGAGACGCTTTATGTAATTACTCCACAAGGCAAGGTGGTCGATTTGCCTCAGGGGGCGACGCCGGTCGATTTTGCTTATCGGGTGCATACCGATCTCGGTCATCGCTGTCGCGGGGCCAAGGTGAATGGCCAGCTGGTGCCGCTTAATACGTCGCTTGAAACCGGCCAGCAAGTTGAAATTATCAGCGCCAAGATCGGTGGCCCGTCGCGTGACTGGCTGAACCCGGCGCAGGGTTATATTCACACCAAAAGTGCGCGGGTCAAGGTGCGCTCCTGGTTTTCCAACCTGGCGCTGGAAGAAACCTTGTCCGAGGGGCGCTCGCTGGTCGCCAAGGAGTTGCAGCGGGCCGGGCAGACCAGTGCGAATATCGAAGAGTTGTCGCACAAGCTGGGTTTTTCACGGGCCGATGATTTGTTTATCGCAGCGGCGCGCGGTGATCTCAACCAGCGCAACTTCCAGGCGGTGGCCCGTGGTGGCGATCTGCTCACTGAAACGCAGTTGCCGGATGAGGTGCGGACTCGGCCCAGCAAGCCGGTCGAGGGCAACCAGGGGATTTTGATCGTTGGGGTCGATAATCTGCTGACTCAGCTTGCCCGTTGCTGCAAGCCTGCACCGCCCGATGAGATTCAGGGATTCATCACGCGCGGTAAGGGAATTTCGATTCACCGCATGGATTGCCCGAATTTTGCGAACCTGATCGCATTGCATCCGGAACGGGTGATTGAAACCGATTGGGGGCAACAGACAACGGGGGTTTTCGCCACCGATATCGTGGTCGATGCGCATGATCGCCAAGGGCTGCTGCGTGATATTTCGGAAATATTCACCCGGGAAAAACTCAATGTGGTCGGTGTCAATACCCAGTCAAAACAGGGCACGGCGCATATGAATTTCACCGTTGAAGTGACCAATCTGCAAAACATGCAGCGGACGCTGGCACTGATTCATGGGGTTGAAGGCGTCGTCGGCGTGCGCCGCGCTTGAGTCGAGGAGGTGGCTATGAAAGGTAATTTCGCCGCGCTTGCGCTGATCGTTATTGGCGTGCTGGCGCTGGCGGTTAATTTTGATTTAATCAAGATTGACTTTGTTGATTTGCTCCGCAAGTGGTGGCCGATGGCTTTGGTGGCACTTGGCATAGCCTTGTATTTCACGCCGGATGAGGTGTCGCAGAAATCGCCGGATCAATCGGATACTGGCCGATAACGAGGCTGCATTGAGTCTGCGGCGTTTTGTCTGCACATAAATCGGTGCGCTTTGTCATGCCGCTGATCAATTGAAGCGGAATGCGCAATCAATTGGCGCCGCGAGGTCGCTGCTGATTTCTGCCAGCCTGGAGTGAGGGTATTGCCCCTTGTTTGCCGGGAACCCCCAGGTCGCGGTTGAGTCTCGCCCGCGCCCGTGGGTTTTATTCCGTTGAGAGGGTGTCCCTCAAAAATTGGCCTGTTTTTCGGGTTGACCGCAGCCCCAAGCCAGATTTTTTCAGTCGTTGCAGAGGCGACTCAACTGCCGCCCAGCGTCACCATCAGTTCACCTTGCGCGTTGTGGGGTTTGGCGCGAGCTGAACGTCGGCGCTGGTAGGCGCCCGCGCTGTTCATTTCCCAGCCTTGCTGGTTATCGGCCAGGTAGAACTTCAAGCCTTCGGTAATGACCCGCTTTTTCAGCTTGGGGTCAAGAATAGGGAAGGCGAGCTCAATGCGTTTGAAGAAATTGCGATCCATCCAGTCGGCGCTGGAGAGGTAAACGTTTTCCTTGCCGCCGGCGTAGAAATACATGACGCGGTGATGTTCAAGAAAGCGGCCGATGATCGAACGAACGCGAATGTTTTCGGATAAACCCGCGACGCCGGGGCGCAGGGTGCAAACCCCGCGCACGATGAGATCAATCAACACGCCGGCTTGCGAGGCTTCATAAAGGGCATTGATGACTTCCGGCTCAACCAGGGAGTTCATCTTGGCGACAATGCGCCCTTTCTGGCCAGCCTGGGCAGCATCAGCCTCGGCACGAATGGCCGTGATGATGCTTGAATGGAGCGTGAACGGTGCCTGCCACAGATGTTTGAGCGTGCGCGCCTTGCCCAAGCCGGTCAGTTGTTTGAACACTTCGCTGACGTCGTGGGTGATTTCTTCGTTGGCTGTCATCAAGCCGAAGTCCGAGTAGAGGCGGGCCGTGCGCGGATGGTAATTGCCGGTGC
>CAZLPR010000156.1:0-5187 GCA_964561415.1 uncultured Dechloromonas sp.
CCGCTCGCTGAGCTGAACGAATTCCGGCATCACGCGCTTGCCGAGTTGATCGAGCAGGAAAGACGATTTACGGTAAAGCGCCCCGCCACTCACCGCATGCACCAGACTGCCGATCAAACCGGCGGCCAAAGGCGCTTCGAAAAGCACCGGAACCTCACCCGTTTTCACCTTGCGCCCGCCGAGACGAGCCACCGCACGTTCCGCAGCGGTACGGCCGACCAAAGCGGCATCGCCGAGCAAAGCCGCATCGCGATGCGTCGTGTACCAGTCATCGCGCTGCATGGCATCTTGCTCTCCGGCAATCACCGAGCAGGAAATGTAATGCCGTGACGTCGGATAACCGCCCATGAAGCCGAGGCTGTTGGCGGAAACGAACTGTGCCTGTTGCGTCGACACCGAAGCGCCTTCCGAATTACTGATCTTCGGGCTGGCGTCAAAAGCCGCCTGCTCGCAGCGCCGCGCCGTCTCAATGGCGTCTTCCACGGTCAACGCCCAAGGGTGAAACAAATCGAGATCGGGGCAATCTTTGGCCATCAACGCAGCGTCGGCCAGGCCGGCGCAATCATCTTCGGCGGTAAAGCGGGCAATATTCAAGGCCGCCTCGACCGTTTCGCGCAAAGCCTGCGCCGAAAAGTCGGAGGTACTGGCGTAACCCTTGCGCTGACCGGCATACACGGTAATGCCGACGCCCTTGTCGCGATTGAATTCGATCGTCTCGACTTCGTTGCAACGCACGCCCACCGACTGACCAAAACCTTCGGAGGCGTCGACCTCGCAAGCCGTGGCACCCTTTTCGCGGGCATGTTTCAGGACATCCTCCGCAAGTTGCTGGAGGGTGGCGAAGGGATAGGAAAAAGCAGCAGTTTCGGGCATGGAGGGGCGTCGATTCGGGAAAGTCGCTATCATAGCAGCCCAACATTGCCAGCTCTCGAACCCGCCCCATGCTAGAAGAAGATTTCACCGAAGGTAACGGCCGCCCCTCCAAGACCAAAATCAAGGAGGCCATGCACGAATTGCAGGATCTCGGCGCCGAATTGGTCGAGCTTTCCGTGGGTCAGCTGAAACGCGTCAACCTGCCGGAGGATCTGCACGCCGCAGTGCGCGAATGCCAGAAAATCACCTCGCACGGCGCCCGTCGCCGGCAGATCATGTATATCGGGAAAATGCTGCGCAACATCGATGAGGAGCCGATCCGGGCCGGTCTGGCGCTGATTCGCGGCGATTCAGCGGCTGAAAACGCCCGCCTGCACCGTCTCGAACGCATGCGCAATCGCCTGCTTGAAGATGAGTCCGTCCTCTCCGAAATCGCCACCGCCTGGCCGGGCGTTGATCTGCAGCACCTGCGCCAGTTGCGCCGGAATGCGCTGAAGGAACAGGAAGGCAACAAGCCGCCGAAAAATTTCCGGGCGATTTTCCAGATGCTGCAGGATCTCGATAAAAACGGCGTACCCAATGACGACGAGTGACGAACTGGTCATCGGCCTGGTTTCGATCAGCGACCGCGCTTCAACCGGCGTTTATGAAGACAAAGGCATTCCGGCCCTGCAGGAATGGCTGAGCGGCGCCTTAACCACGCCGTGGCGGGTGGAAACTCGGCTGATTGCCGACGACCAGCCGACGATTGAAAATACCCTGATTGATCTGGTTGACCGCAGCTTTTGCCATCTCGTGCTGACCACCGGCGGCACCGGCGCGGCGCGGTGTGACGCCGGAAGCCACGCTGGCCGTGGCCGACAAGGAAATGCCCGGCTTCGGCGAAGAAATGCGCCGGATCAGCCTGAATTTTGTTCCGACGGCGATTCTTTCGCGACAAGTGGCGGTGATCCGCAAGCAGGCGCTGATCATCAACCTGCCCGGCCAGCCGAAATCGATCAAGGAAACGCTGGAAGGCGTCCGCGATGACGAAGGCCAGGTCAGCCACGTCGGCATCTTTGCCGCGGTACCTTATTGCATCGACTTGATCGGCGGCCCTTACGCCGAAACCAACGAGGCAGTGATCAAGGCTTTCCGGCCCAAGTCGGCAATCCGCGCCAAATAGTTCGGCGCGGATTTTGTGTCAGGCGCTGGCGCTCAGACGCTTGCATCGGGGCGGTAAAGCGCCAGTTCGAAATCGCTGGTTTGTTCCAGCAACGCCACCGGCGTCAATATCCGGCGCCGCCCCGCCGCGGGGTATTCCAGACTTTCGCGCAGATCGAAAGAGGCCAGCGGCAGCACGACGCGCACCTCACCGGAGGCGTTCCCTTCAAAAACCAACAGCGCCGGCGTGCCCGCCACCGAGGCATAACTCGACACAGTGCGCACTTTCAGCTCAACGGCCACCGCCTGCCGGGCCAGCGCCTCGATGCCGATGCACGTCTCTTTGTCACTTAGCCGGTGGTAACGCCGAATGATGCCAAGCAACCAGTTCTCGCCACCTTCCGGCTGCATGGCGAGCAAAGTGCCGACCTTCAACCACTCGGCAGGAATATCGTTGAGGACGACGCCGAAGCCGCCGCGACTGACATTTTCAACCACCCAGCTTTCCATCTGCAAGCCGGCCGGCCGGCCGCCAAACTCGCCGGAAAAGACGACAAAAGCATTGACCAGGCCATGGAGGACAGCCATCCGATGTTTTACCCGATGCCGGTCATACTTGCGTTGCGGCGGGATCGGCGCCAGATAGCTGGCGAGGTGACGGAGGATGGGAATCAGGGTTTTGGCGTAATACCGTCCGCCCAAATTAATCTCGGGCGGCACATCGCCGGTCTGCTCCAGCGACTCAAGCAAAGCCCGAATCAATTCATGTGCCTGCCCCGGTTTGAAAAACCGCTGGCTGGGCTGCGCCGATGGCGGCATGCGCGCCAGACGCAGCGGCGGCTGCGCCTGACGCAAATCGACCCAATACACACTGTCGGCGTCGACTGCGCTCGTGAAGGTGAAATGGGGCAAAAAATGCTCGATCAGGCGTTCGGCAACTTCAATTTCGAACGGCAGCAAGCTATCCAGCGATGCCGCCTGAAAAACCATCGCCCGCTGAAACTCATGCCGGGGTGAAGTCAATCGGCCTTGACTGCCCAGCCCCACCGATTGATCGGCCACGCCGGCCGCCTCGGCAAGCAGCAATGCAGCCCCCATCCTGGACCAGATCTCGTGGGTGCTTGGACCATAATGGAATTGCTCCCATTTCAAAATCGCTGCTTGCGCCGCAATCAGGCGAGCGCACAATGCCGGCAACACGGCCCGGAGATTTTCTCCGGTCTTGTCTTTACCATCGACCGCCGCCAGACAACGCTCATAAGTCGCGGCCAGCAGACGCCAGAAGCCAAAACTAATCGACCACAGACGCTTTTCTTCCGTTCGCGGCAAACGTGCCGTGTGCAGATAATCGCGGGAAAGTCTTCTCAAGTGCGGCAGCGCGGCATCCGCCAGCTGCCGGGCCACTTCATAAACCCGGTCGGCCGAACAATCCTGCGTCGCCTGCAAAGACTCCAGCCAGCCACCAATTTCATCAAGGGTACGAAACGCATTGTCGCGCGGCAACTCGTCAAGAATGCGTTTGAACTCGCGATCATCGGCCAGCGGGTGAACATCTTTCGGCCCGAAAATATTGCTCAGGCGTCCCAATTTTTTGAGCATTCCGTCTCCCTTTGCGACAGCATCATATTTTTTGATCGCTCAGTTTAGCCGCTCGATTCTGATTGAGATACGCCAAGCAGCCACACAGAGCGTTAAAATCGTCCTCCCAATCCGCCTAAACATCACACGTTCATGCAGCAATATCTCGACCTAATGCGCCACGTGCTCGACACCGGGCACGACAAAGCCGACCGTACCGGCACCGGCACGCGCTCTGTTTTCGGCTGGCAGATGCGTTTTGACCTGGCCCGCGGCTTCCCGATGGCAACCACCAAAAAACTGCACCTGAAATCCATCGTGCATGAACTGCTCTGGTTCCTGCAGGGCGACACCAATATCCATTATTTGCAGGCAAACGGCGTGCGCATCTGGGATGAGTGGGCCGACGAAAATGGCAATCTCGGTCCGGTATACGGCAAACAATGGCGCCGCTGGGAAACGCCGGATGGCCGGCTGGTCGACCAGATCAGCCAACTCGTGCACAGCCTGAAAAACAATCCGGATTCGCGCCGCCATATCGTTTCGGCCTGGAATCCCGGCGATGTCGACAACATGGCGCTACCGCCCTGCCACTGCCTTTTTCAGTTCTACGTCGCTGACAACAAGCTTTCCTGTCAGCTCTACCAGCGCAGCGCCGACATCTTCCTCGGCGTGCCCTTCAACGTCGCCTCGTATGCCTTGCTGACACTGATGCTGGCGCAGGTTTGCGGCTATCAGCCGGGGGAATTCGTGCACACCTTCGGCGACGCCCATATTTATTCAAATCATTTTGCGCAGGCCAAGCTGCAGCTATCACGCCCGCCGCGTCCTCTGCCGACGATGTCGATCAATCCCGCGGTGACAGACATTTTTGCTTTCAAATTCGAGGATTTCCTTCTTGAAGGCTACGACCCGCATCCGCACATTGCCGCCAAGGTAGCCGTTTAAACCATGTTTCTCGGCGGCGACCTGGGCGGCACCAAGACTTTATTGGCGCTGGCTGAAATGAACACAGGTCGCCTTGAAATCATCCACGAGCGGCGCTTTGCCAGCGCCGATTACCCGAGTTTCGATGCCCTGCTGGGCGAATTTCTTGATGCCGTTCAAATCGACGGCAAAGGCATCGACACCGCCTGTTTCGGCCTCGCAGGCCCGACGGACGGGCAGAAGGCACAACTGACCTATTTGCCCTGGCAGCTCAATGCCGAGGCCATCAGCCGACGTTTTGGCATTGGCCAGGTCAGGCTGGTCAATGATTTCGCTGCCGCTGCCAATGGCCTGTCGGTGATCAATCCGAGCCACATCCAAACTCTTTATACCGGCCAACCTATGGCCCAGGCTCCCCGCGTCATTCTCGGCGCCGGCACTGGCCTTGGCGTGGCCGGCCTGCTTTGGGAAAACGGCCGCTATCGCGTTATTCCCGGCGAAGGCGGACACGTCGGTTTTTCGCCGCAAACGCCCGAACAGGGCGAACTCTGGCGCTGGCTGCTGGCACAACATGGCCGCGTGACCATCGAAAGTGTCGTGTCCGGCCCCGGACTGGCGCGAATTTATGCCTTTTTAGGCGGTCGACCGCAGCATTTAGCAAATAGC
>CAZLPR010000157.1:0-5184 GCA_964561415.1 uncultured Dechloromonas sp.
CGATGCGGTGGCCGGTGCGCTCGCGGCCTCTTGCCTGGCGGCAGAGCAGCTTGAGCTGGAAGTGACCGAAGGGACGGTGATGCATGATGCCGATATTAATCTCGGCACCTTATCGGCCCTGCACCGGATGGGTGTCGAGCTTTCGGTCGACGATTTTGGCACTGGCTATTCCTCGCTTTCGTACTTGAAACGTTTTCCGGTGAATAAGCTGAAGATCGACCGTTCATTTGTTCGCGACCTTGAAGTTGATGCTGATGATCGGGCGATTGCTTCGACCATTGTCAGCATGGGACGCAATCTTCGCCTCACGGTGCTGGCCGAGGGCGTTGAAACAGCCGGGCAACTCGCCCTGTTGCGCCATATGGGTTGCGATATGGCGCAAGGTTATTATTTCAGCCGACCGCTGGCTGCGGATCAAATTACCGAATTGCTGCGCACGCAGCCGTTCCTCAATCAGGAGTAAACAATGGAAAATACCGTCATCAAAGTCGGCGGCATGAGCTGCCAGGGTTGTGTCAAAAACATTACCGACGTGCTGAGCAGTCTGGCGGGTGTTAGCTCGGCTGTCGTTTCGCTCGATGCTGGCGAGGCCAGGCTGGATTTCGACCCACAGCAAGTGAGCCGCGAAGCGCTGCTCGCAGCCATCGAAGATGCCGGCTTCGATGCCGAATAACGCCGTTAAATATAAATAAACAAGAGACCAGTCGTGTCAGCAGAAAAAATCAGACTTACCCAGCTTTCCCATGGTGGCGGTTGTGGCTGCAAAATTTCCCCGGTCATCCTCGAAAAAATTCTCGGCGGCATGGCGCCGGGCATCATTCCGCCGCAATTGTTGGTTGGCACCGAAACCAGTGACGATGCTGCGGTTTATCAGATCAACCCGCAGCAGGCGATTGTGGCGACGACGGATTTTTTCATGCCGATCGTTGATGATCCCTTCGATTTTGGCCGCATTGCTGCGACCAACGCCATTTCCGATGTTTATGCCATGGGTGGGACGCCGCTCTTCGCGCTGGCGCTGGTCGGCATGCCGGTCAATGTGCTACCGCTTGAAACCATCAGCCAAATTCTTGCTGGCGGTGCAGCGGTTTGCCGGGCCGCAGGGATTCCAATTGCCGGCGGTCATACTATCGATTCTGTCGAGCCGATTTATGGCCTGGTTGCCATCGGGCTGGTCAACCCGGCACATCTCAAACGCAACTCGGCCGCCCGGCCGGGCGACAAACTGATTCTCGGCAAGGCACTCGGTGTCGGCATTTATAGCGCCGCGCTCAAAAAGGAGCAGCTGCACGCCAGCGATTACGAGGCCATGATCGCCAGCACGACGCAGTTGAATACGCCGGGTCCGGTGCTGGCCTGTCTGGACGGCGTGCATGCGGTGACCGATGTGACGGGTTTCGGCTTGCTCGGCCATCTGCTGGAGCTTTGCAAGGGCAGCCACTTGCGTGCCCGGCTGAATTTTGGCGATATTCCAATAATGCCGCGTACCCTCGATTTTATTGAGGCGGGCTATATCACCGGCGCTTCGGCGCGTAACTGGGAAAGCTATGGTCAAGCCGTTGATCTGGCGAAGGGCTTGAACCCTATGGCGAAAACCTTACTGACCGATCCGCAAACGTCCGGCGGCCTGCTTGTTTCCTGTGCGCCGGATGCCGTGACGGAAGTGTTGTCGATCTTTCTGCAACAAGGTTTCACCCACGTTTCGGTAATTGGTGAAGTGTGTCATGGCGAACCGGGTGTTGATGTTGCTTGAAAGCGTTCAGGCAGCTTTGCGTAGGGATTTTCCCGGTTTGCTCTGGCCGCAATGCGCTTCCTGCAGGCAGCTTTGAGCGCAAGAGGCGCAACGCCCGCAGTCACGGGTGACGCCAAGATCACGACGCAAATCTTTCAGCGTGCGGGCACCGCCTTGGGCCGCTTCACGAATCTGGCGGTCGGTTACCGCCTGGCAGACGCAGACATACATGAAAGTATTCCTTGGAGGACGCAATGTTTAATGAGAACAGTTCTTATTTTAATTAAATGAGAATGACTGTCAATAACATTCGTCGGCGCATCCAGAATAAAGTCGGGATGTCGAGTTCCACCCAAGCTTAATCATGGCTCCGTTGTCGGTTGGCGTTTGATTTGAAGCTGATTTTCCGGTCGCCGGATTGAATCTGGCGATCTGTCCATTTGAGGCTCAACGCTTCAACCAGGCAACAATCTGGGCGTACACCCTGGGGTCGCTGAGCAAGCCCATGTGGTTGACGGCGCCGAGGCGAACGCTCAGAACATCGCCGGCTAGTTCATGCAGCGTGGCACTGTTAAGGGAGATCAGTCCATCGCCGACGAGTTCGCCAAGGGGATTGTCGGGGTCTTCGGTCAGGCTGCCGCCGATAAAGCGCCAGGCAATATTGGGCAGACTGGGTGCCTGTTCCTCAGCGCCGTCGTGCCTGTCCTGAATATCGTGATGGCGCGGAGTCGTCATGTGTCCGCGTGATTCGCTCATGCCGGCCAGGCGCCGCGCGGTGCTGGTCAGTTGGCTGAGTTGTTCGACCGGCGAGCCTGATAGGTTTGGGGAGCCGAGGCAAATGATCATCCGGGTCAAGGCTGGCCAGTTGAACTCAGCCCACTGGCTTTGTTCAAAAGCACTCCGTGCCAGCAGACCGCCCATGCTATGGCCGATAATGATCAATTCCTGAACCGGGCAGGGCCAGGCGCTGAGTAGTTCGTCGAGCCACGAGGCCAGGCGCGCGCCGTTTTCAACAATCGGCAGCCCGGTGTTGTAGCGTAGCGTTAGCGCGGTGTAGCCGGCCTCTGCCTCAAGGCGTCGTGGCATATCGACCGCATTGGCTGCCGCTTCCCAACAATGCTCGTTGCAGGCCAGACCATGAATGAAAATGCTCAGTCGGTTGGTGTTTTCGGGCCAGGCCGCGCTGAGTGCCTGACGCGTCAATGGCATTAACCGGTCATCCTGGTAAATACCCATCTGAATCGCCAGTGCGTTGTGGGTGTCTGCCAAGTGTTCGCCAAATGCGCTATTGATGGCGCTACGCAGATCGCTGGTCAGGCGGTCGGGCAGTGGTTGGGCTGGATCAATCGCGTGACTGTGTTTTTCCATATTCCCGGCTACTTCAAGCAGGCCATCGCTGGCTTGGTGAAATGCCGCGTAGAGGCCGTCGGCGATGGCGTTATGGGTTTGTTGCACTAACTGTGTCGAGTCGCCAAGGCCAGGAAACTTGTGGAAAACGCCGAAGGAGGTGGCCGCGATGGCATCGTGCATTTCCTGCACGCGTGCCGTCGATTGCTGCAGCGCGACTTTTGCCGTGCTGCTGTAGTTGGGTATCGCTGGCGCGATCGGGGCTGCAGTTTTCTTGCTGGCCATGTGTTTCTCGTTTCTGTTGCTTGCGCCAAGGAAATACATGCCATGACCGTCGGCGGGCGATGACAAGCCGCGGCAGATGCAGTGGCTTGTCGGGTAATCGCCTGGCGAATCAGTCGCCGCCAGACTCCATATGAGCCTGCAGGTAGTTGGCCAGCGTCACGTTCTCGATCAGGCTTTGCTGCGTTTCCAGCCAGTCGATGGCTTCTTCGCAGTGTTCGAGCAACTCTGCCAGCAGGTCGCGGCTGACGTAGTCCTGCAGTTCTTCACACAGAGCAATCGTTTCGATCAGCAATGGGCGCTGGCTTTCACGCTCGTATTTGAGGTCGCCCTGCAGGCATTCGACAACATGTTCGCCGATCATCAGCTTGCCCAGATTTTGCAGGTTGGGCAGGCCTTCGAGAAAGAGGACGCGTTCGATGATTTCGTCAGCTTCCTTCATGACGCGGATTGACTGCTTGTACTGATAGCCGTTGAGTTTTTCCAGACCCCAGTGGCGGAACATGCGGGCATGCAAAAAGTACTGGTTGATTGCGGTCAACTCGTTTTTCAGCACTTTATTCAGGGCATCAATGATTTTCTTGTCACCTTGCATCGGAGTTGCTCCTTATACCGGGTTGCCAGAGCCCATCTGGCTCTGTTGATAGTTTTGCAAACCAACCAGTTCGATCAGGCGAATTTGTTTTTCGAGGTAGTAGGCATGATCCATTTCGGTATCTTCGAGCTGGATGCCAAGCATGTCGCGAGAAACGTAATCCTGGTCTTTTTCACAGGCGGCCATGGCTTTCTTCAGGTCGCCGACGACCTTGTATTCGACGGCGAGGTCGGCCTTCAGCATATCCGGCACCGTCTTGCCGATCTTCAGTTCGCCGCGCTTGCTCAGGTCGGGTTTGCCTTCGAGAAAGAGAATGCGCTGAATCAGGGCGCGGGCATGCCGGCGCTCGTGTTCGGATTCGTGCAGTGCTTTTTCCGCCAACTGGGAGAAGCCCATGTCGGCATACATTTCGCCGTGGATCAGGTATTGATCGACGGCAGTCAACTCGCCGGTCAGCAGGTTGTTGAGGATGTCGATTATTTTCTTGTCGCCTTTCATGGCATTCTCCAAAAGTGGTTCGGATTGGGGCTGGCTGGCAAAAAGCGGCTGGCTTGCCGAGTTACTTATTCTAGGCGAGGTCGCTTGCGCTTGCCAGATGAAGACAGGCAATGCCTGAAATTGCCGCGCCGTTCACTGAATAGGCGGGTACTTACGGTTCACCCTAGCTGGTGGGGCGCAATTTTTCCACCCAGATATGGCGCGCTACCGAATGTTCGAGCGCCAGTTCCACTTCGTCAGCCATGATTACCGTCATCGGCCGTTGTTGCAGCACGCGCAGCGGGCGGGATTCAGCCAGGCCGTAGGCGGTCAGCTGCTCGCGCTGGAGCGGGTCGAGTTCATCGCCGAAAGCTGCCAGGCAGACTTCCGTGCCGGGCGTGATGAAGGCGAGCGGATTGAGTTTGTGTCGTTTTTGTACTCATCGTCAGGACCAGATGGCGCGTAGCGCGATGTTGAACAGGCCGCCGATAAAGAAGGCAAAGGGAACAATGATGAGCACCATGGCAAGTGCCGCTTTCGCGCCTTGTTCCTTGACCATCATCATCAGGCTGGCGAAGCAGGGGATGAACAGGGTGATGGTAATCATGCCAACGACGGCCTGGATCGGCGAGAGCGCGTGCGCCATGGCAAACAGGCCGGTGGCGCCGAAGTCGCGACGCAGAAAGCCCATCACAAAGGCGGCGCTGGCTTCTTTCGGCAGGCCGAGCCAGCCGGAAACGAGCGGCTCGCC
>CAZLPR010000158.1:0-5167 GCA_964561415.1 uncultured Dechloromonas sp.
CGCTCGACGCCGGCGCGGATGTCCGGTCCATCGGTTTTGCCGGGCCGGGCAAACAGCGCAGCGAATTGCGCCAGTCGGTGGCGGCCGGTGTGTTGATCAATCTGGAATCTTTCCGTGAAGTGACTGAACTCGCCGCCATTTCGCAAGAACTGGGGCTGCCGGCGCGGATTGCAGTACGGGTGAATCCGGATTTCGAGCTCAAGGGATCGGGCATGAAAATGGGCGGCGGGCCGAAGCCGTTCGGCGTCGATGCCGAACTGGTGCCGGCACTATTGGCCGAAATAGCCCAGGCAGGTTTGCAGTTTGAAGGCTTTCATCTTTTTGCCGGCTCACAAAATCTCAAGGCGGAATCAATTTGCGAGGCGCAGCGAAAATCTTACGAGCTTGCCTTGCGCCTGGCCGCATCGGCGCCTTCGCCAGTGCGTTTTCTCAACCTCGGCGGCGGCTTTGGCATTCCCTACTTCCCGGGAGAAAAGCGGCTTGATTTGACCACGATTAGCGAAAATCTGGCAAAGATTGCCGCCCGCGCCGCCGTTGACCTGCCTGAGGCAGAACTGGTGATCGAACTGGGACGTTTCCTGGTCGGCGAAGCAGGAATTTATGTCACCCAAGTCGTTGACCGCAAGATTTCGCGTGGTCAGACCTATCTCGTCGTCGATGGCGGCTTGAATCACCATTTGTCTGCCTCGGGCAATTTCGGCCAGGTGATCCGCAAAAACTATCCGGTCGCCATCGGCAATCGAATGGATGCTGGCGTCAAGGAATGCGTCTCGGTGGTCGGGCCACTTTGCACGCCGCTTGACCTGCTGGCCGACCGCATGGAATTGCCGGCTGCCCAACCGGGTGATTTCGTCGTGCTTTTCCAGTCCGGCGCTTACGGCGCCAGCGCCAGCCCACACGGTTTTCTCAGCCACCCGGCGCCGGTTGAAATATTGGTTTGATGAGACACGGCGCATCCCTACGGATGCGCCTCAACATTGCTCGCCTGGCGAAAAAACAATTTTTAGCCAAATCGACTAAAAGCATCAAATCCATTCAAATCAACAAGTGAATCATCACTAACCCGATGATTATTTGGCAATTTTCAATGCATTTATAATGCATACAACAACCAAACGCGTAAAATAGCGACCTCATTCTATTTGCATGGCTGCTGAATTTTAATTGCATATCAAGTGACCAAATCACGATATATCTTATGCATTAATACGCACTGCAAGTCACCGTGAAATACCGCACAGAGAGATTTTTTTGCGACTCATACAATGGACTCCAACCGCATGCAGCCTGCCGAAACGAGATGTCTTTTTCTCAGCATGCCGGCACAGCCCATTCGCCATGAAATTTGCTTCTAGCCTCAAAAATTTACGGTTTAAGAACGGAGTCTGATCATGATCCGCATGTTTAATCACTGGTTTCGCTGGCGCATGCTGGGCCAGATGCTGTTTGATTTTTCTTTCGTGATCGTCGGCATGATCATTGCGCTGATGTGGGTGGGCAGCGGTCTGCCCATTAACCATGAGCAAGTGCTGGTTTTTGCCTTCCTGCTTGCTGTGGCAATGCTGGCAATCAATTCCTGGCTGGGCTTTTATCAGCGCCTCAACAAGCGCACCATGATGGAAAGCCGTGCCCGCGCTGTGCTTTCGCTCTACCTCGCGGTTCCCGTTGCTTATGGCATTTTCGCCATTCTCCCGCTCTCCGGTGTCAGCCAGGAGTTTCTCCAACTGTCTGCCATGTCGGCGGTATTTGGCATGTTAGTGACCCGCGTCAGCGCTTCTCACGCCCCCTCGTCCAGCATGTTGACGCGGCGCATTCTTGTTTTCGGCACCGGCCCCCGGGCTTTGGCGGTCAAGCGAGCCCTTAACAAGTCTGATCCATCGGCTGAAATCATGGGCTTCTTCCCGAGCACCAATGAAGAAATGGTTGTACCCGGTCGACTGGTCATCACCAGCAAAAAGTCGCTGACGGACACCGCCTTAAATCTGAAGGTCGAAGAAATTGTCGTCGCCGTCACCGAGCGGCGCGGCGGCGCCATGCCTTTGCGCGAATTGCTCGATTGCAAACTGCAAGGCATTCGCGTCCTCGATCTGGCCAGCCATTTTGAACAGACGCTCGGGCAGATCCGTCTCGAATCGCTCTATGCCGGCTGGTTGATTTTTGGTGATGGCTTTAGCCAGGGGCACGTTCGGACCATGGTTAAACGCTTGTTCGATATCGTCTGTGCAACGATCCTTATTTTGCTCGCCTTGCCAATTATGGCGTTTGCTGCGCTGGCGATTGTGCTTGAAAACGGTTTCCCGATTCTTTATCGCCAGGAACGCGTCGGGCTCAACGGTCGACTGTTCAATGTCATTAAATTCCGCAGCATGCGGCGCGATGCCGAAAAAGACGGCAAACCCGTTTGGGCGAAGGCGCAAGATGACCGCGTCACCAAGGTAGGCAAAATCATTCGCAAAATTCGGGTTGATGAACTGCCGCAACTTTTTAGCGTACTGAAAGGCGACATGAGCCTGGTTGGCCCGCGCCCGGAGCGCCCTTTCTTTGTCGACCAACTGACCAAGGAAATTCCTTTTTACGCTGTCCGGCACAGTGTCAAACCCGGCGTCACGGGCTGGGCTCAGGTGCGTTACCACTACGGTGCCACGGTTGAGGATTCCGCTGAAAAACTCCAGTACGACCTTTACTACGTAAAAAATCACTCGCTGTTTCTCGATGTGCTGGTGCTCTTTGAAACGATCGGCGTGGTGCTGACGGGCAAAGGCGCTCAATAATCAACAACGCCGCTGACTCAGTGGCGTTTTTTTCTAGCAAAAATGGATACTGAATCGGCCTCGCTGATTACCTGGAGCTTTGGCATTGCCGCTGCTGCCTATGCGCTGCTGGCTGCCTTTCTCCTTTCATTTGGCCGCGAATGGCATGCCAGCCCGCGGGCCAGAATCATGCTGATTACGGTCTTCATATCGGCCGTCTGGGCGAGTCTTTCCTTTCTTGCCGCATCAGGCAGCAACCTCTTCTTGATGCTTACGACATCGCTCACCGATATTTTTCGCTACGCCGGCTGGTACGCGTTCCTGATTCTTCTGCTCATCCCGAACCTTGGCCAGGCTTCAAACAGTGCCTTGCTACCGGGCTGGTTGACACCCGCCTGCTGGATCACGGTGCTGGGCGGCATAGCCTTGCAGATCGGTCTGGCATTGGGTCTGTTGCCGGCCGAGCAATGGTTACGCACCGCCTTGTTCCATGCCCTGGCCATGCCGGTTCTCGGCCTGATCCTGGTTGAGCAGTTATTTCGTGCGGTAGCAGACGATTCGGCCTGGAATATCAAACCGCTTTGCCTTGGCCTGGCCGGGCAATTTATTTTCGACATTTACCTGTTTTCCGATGCACTGATGTTTAACCGGGTCGATGGCGATGCAATGGCCATTCGCGGTTTTATTCACGCCATGACAGTGCCGCTCCTGATCATTGCCAGCCTGCGCAGCCGTGACTGGACGGCGAAAATCCGTTTGTCACAAAAAGCCGCTTTCCATTCGGCAACACTGCTGGTTGCCGGCATTTATTTATTGTTTATGGCCAGCGTTGGTTACTACGTCCGCTACTTCGGCGGCGACTGGGGGCGGGCGTTGCAACTGGCGCTGGTTTGCGCCGCCATCCTCGGCCTGGGAGTTCTCGTATTTTCCGGCGCGATGCGCGCCAAGATCCGGGTGCTGGTCGGCAAGCATTTTTTCAGTTATCGCTATGACTATCGCGAAGAATGGCTACGCTTCACCCAAACGCTGTCAGCCCAGGATTCGCCGCAAGCAATGGGCCAACAGGTCATTCGGGGTTTGGCCAATATGGTTGAAAGCCCGGCCGGCGGGCTTTGGCTACAGGAAAGCGGACAGGAATGCTACCGCCAGACCGCCCGCTGGAATATTGCTGCCAGCGAGCCCGAAGAAGGACTTGATTCGCCCCTCGCCAACTTCCTGATCAGCAGCGGCTGGGTAGTCAATCTTGAAGAATATCGCTGTTACCCGGGGCGTTATGGCGATCTCTCGATTCCTTACTGGCTATCTGAAATCCCCAATGCCTGGTTGATTGTTCCGCTGATGGTGGGCAACCAGATGATTGGCTTCGTCGTCCTGGCGAGTTCGCGCACCCCGATTGACGTGAATTGGGAGGTCAACGATCTGCTGCGTACCGCCGGCAGTCAGGCGGCCGGCTTTCTCGCCAAAATGCAGGCGACCGAAGCTTTGCTTGAGGCGCGCAAATTTGATGCTTTCAACAAGATGTCGGCATTTGTCGTGCATGACCTGAAAAATATCGTTACCCAACTTTCATTGATGCTGAAAAACGCCGAGCGCCATCGCGACAATCCGGAGTTTCAGGAAGACATGCTGATGACGGTCGATCATTCGGTTGATCGCATGCGGCAATTGATGATGCAGCTGCGCGAAGGAGCCACTCCCCCAGGCACTACTTGCGGTGTTAATCTCCCAGATGTCATTCAACGAATTCAGAAAGAAAAAATGGATCAGGGAAGATCTGTCGAGATCAGGCGGCTCAATAGACTGGCCACACGCGGCCATGAAGATCGCCTGGAAAGGGTGATTGGGCATCTGGTGCAGAATGCGCTCGACGCCACGCCGCCGAGCGGAAGCGTTTGGGTTTCTCTGGAAAAACGCGGTGACCGGGCGGCGCTGGAGGTCGGCGACAACGGCCACGGCATGCCCCCGGAATTTATCCGCGAACGGCTGTTCAAGCCATTCCAAAGCACCAAACAGGCCGGCATGGGGATAGGCGCCTATGAAAGCGCACAGTACATCCGTGAATTGGGCGGTGAAATGCTGGTCGATAGCGAGGTCAATCAAGGCACCCGAATTACGATGATTCTGCCGCTGTTTGATGTGCGCTCAGAATCCGATTTGCGTGAAATGGAGCAGACATGAGTGCTGACAAGCCCCGCGCATTATTGATCGTTGAGGATGATCCGGCGCTGCAAAAGCAGTTGCGCTGGTCTTTTGATCAATTTGAGACGTTGACCGCAGGCGACCGCGAAAGCGCCCTCACCCAGATCCATCGGCATAGCCCGCCCGTGGTCACGATGGACCTCGGCCTGCCGCCCGATGCTGATTCGGTCTCCGAAGGCTTTCGCCTGCTGGAGCAAATTCTCGCGGTAGCGCCCGAC
>CAZLPR010000159.1:0-5127 GCA_964561415.1 uncultured Dechloromonas sp.
GTAGCTTATGCCGGCGGCCCGGTTGGCGCCTATGCCGAAGTGCGCAATATCCCGGCGCACCGTCTGCTCAAAATGCCGGAAAGCATCGATTTCAATACGGCAGCGGCGATGATGTTGCAAGGCTTGACCGCGGCTTACTTGCTGCGCCGCACTTATCGCGTCCAGCCCGGTGACGCCGTCTTGATCCACGCGGCTGCCGGCGGCGTTGGCTTGATCGCCAGCCAGTGGGCCAAAGCCTTGGGCGCGACGGTGATCGGCACGGTCGGTTCCGCCGCCAAGGGGGCGTTGGCCAAGGCGCACGGTTGCGATCATGTGATTAATTACAGCACTGAAAACTTCACCCAGCGCGTGCGTGACATCACCGGCGGCGAAGGTGTGGCGGTGGTTTATGACGGCGTCGGCAAGGATACGTTTACCGGCTCGCTCGACAGCCTGCGGCCGATGGGCACGATGGTCAGCTACGGCAATGCTTCCGGCCCGGTGCCGCCGCTCGATCTGATTCTGCTGTCGCAAAAAGGCTCGCTTTTCATCACCCGCCCGACGTTGATGAATTACACGGCGAAACGCGCCGATCTCGAAGTGCTGGGCGCTGATTTGTTCGAGATGGTCGGGGCCGGCAAAGTGCGCATCGAAATCAATCAAACCTACCCGCTGGCCGAAGCGGCCCAGGCGCACCGCGATCTGGAGGCGCGCAAGACGACCGGTTCAAGCATCCTCCTGCCGTGATGGCGAAAATCAAAGCCGGCTTGATTTCGCTGCGTGATCTGTTCGCCACCGCCTGGTGGATTTTCCTCATTGTCGGTATCGGCTTTGCGGTGGCTTATCAGTTCGTTGAGCCGGCGCCGCCGACCAAAATAGTCATTACCACGGGCGGCGAAAGCGGCGCTTACTATCAGTTTGCCCAGCGTTACGCCGCCATCCTGGCGCGTAGCGGCGTGCAGCTCGAAATCAGGACGTCGGCCGGCTCGCTGGAAAATCTGGCGCGCCTGAGCCATGACGAAGCGCAGGTTGGCTTTGTTCAGGGCGGCGTGCTGGCGCCGAAGGAGGATCTCGACGCCAAAGATGACTCCGGCCTGCTTTCCCTGGGCAGCCTATTTTACGAGCCGGTTTGGGTTTTCTATCGCGGCGAAAAACGCCTGGAGCGCCTGACCGAACTGCGCGGCAAACGCATCGCCATTGGCCAGGAAGGGTCGGGCATTCGTCAATTGGCGAAAACGCTGCTCGATGCCAACGAGATTCCGGTCAACGGCAATCTGCTGCCTTTATCCGGCTTGCTGGCGGCGGAGGAGTTGCAACAGGGGCGGATCGATGCCGCTTTCATCATCGCCGCCGAAAGCGCGCCGGTGGTGCAGGTTTTGTTGCGTTCGCCCGGCGTCAAGGTGATGAGCTTCGCCCAGGCCAACGCCTACCAGCGCCGCTTCCCGTTTTTGACCCGGCTGACCTTGCCGCAAGGCGTCGCCGATCTGGTCCGCGATTTTCCGCCGGAGGATATTAAAGTGCTGGCCCCGACGGCCAATCTGATCATCCGCGACGACCTGCATCCGGCGCTGCAAACCCTGTTGCTGCAGGCGGCCAGCGAAGTGCATGGCAAGTCCGGTTTCTTCCAGAGCGCTGGTGAATTCCCCGCCTACATGGATCAGATGCTGCCGCTCTCGCCCGAGGCGGCGCGTTATTTTCAGTCCGGCCCGCCTTTTCTGCAGCGCTATTTGCCGTTCTGGCTGGCGGTGCTGATCGACCGGCTGATTGTGCTGCTGTTGCCCATCGTCGCTTTGCTCATTCCGCTGCTGCGCATTGCCCCGGCGCTCTACACCTGGCGTGTCCGCTCCAAGGTTTTTCGTTCCTACGGCGAGCTGAGATTTCTCGAGGACGACCTCAAACATCATTACGACCCAGCCCGGCTGGCCGAATACCGCAGCCGGCTCGACGCGCTTGATGAAGAAGCCAGCCAGTTACACGTCCCGCTCGGCTTCACCGATCTGGTCTACACGCTGCGCGAACACGTCAATCTGGTACGGCATATTCTCGATAAACAGGAAACTCAGGCATGAAGGCCTTTCTCGTTGCCAACCCCAAGGGCGGTTCCGGCAAAAGCACGCTGGCGACCAATCTGGCCGGCTATTTTGCAGCGCAACGCCATGAGGTGATGCTCGGCGACATCGATCGTCAGCAGTCGTCCCGCGCCTGGCTGGCGATCCGGCCTTTCGAGTTGCCGAGCATTGAAACCTGGGAAGTCGGCCCGGATAAAGTCTCGCGGCCACCGAAGCGCACCAGCCATGTCGTGCTCGATACGCCCGCCGGGCTGCAGGGCAAGCTGCTCGAAAAAGTATTGAAATTGTCGACGCGGGTCATCGTGCCGGTGCAGCCGTCGATGTTCGACATGCTGGCGACGCGGCATTTTCTCGAAGCGCTGCTTTCAGAAAAAACCGTGCGCAAGGGCAAAGTCGATGTCGCGGTGATCGGCATGCGCGTTGATGCCAGAACGCGCGCCGCGGCTGAACTGGAGCGCTTTTTCGCAACCTTCGATTTGCCCGTGCTGGCCTATTTGCGCGACACGCAGGTTTACGTGCAAGCCAGCGGCGCCGGGTTGACCCTCTTCGATTTGCCGCCCTCAAGGGCCGAGCGCGATCTGGAGCAATGGCGGGCGATTATCGACTGGGTAGAGGCCGGGTAAAAATGGTAAGCAGCCAGGCGCGCCTCGAAACAACGGCTGGCTCTGCGGTCAACCGTTAAAAATGGGCAAATTTTGATGCGCCTGACGTGCCGTTGAATGCTCGCTCAGTCGAGATTCCACTCAACGAAGTGGAGATCACCGCCATGCGCGCTCAGGGTGCGGGCGGGCAGAACGTCAACAAGGTTTCCAGCGCCATCCATCTGCGCTTCAATATTGCCGCTTCTTCCTTGCCGGAGGCGATCAAGGAACGCCTGCTGCATCTGAACGATCAGCGCATTACCAAGGATGGCGTGCTGGTCATCAAGGCGCAGGAGTTTCGCCGTCAGGAGCAGAACCGCGAGGAAGCTTTGCGCCGCTTGCAGGCGCTGGTCGATAGCGTCGCCGTGGTGCCGCGCCAGCGGCCGACCAAACCGACTTACGGTTCGCAAAAACGCCGGCTGGAAAGCAAGCTCAAGCGTGGGCAAATCAAGCTTGGGCGGGGGAAGGTCGAGTTGTGATCGGCGATCGGACTCAGGTTTTAGGCGGCTCGTCCAGCCAGAGTTGCCGCCAGCCTTCGTGACCGAGCCCCTGCAAGGTTTCGATATTGCGCTCAAAAATATCGGCGGCATCGGGAAAAGCGGCGACAGCCCGGTCAATACTCGCTTCGCGCAATAAATGCAGCGTTGGGTAGGGCGAGCGGTTGGAAAAGTTGTCGATATCGTCAGCCTCACTGCCGGCAAATTCGTATTGCGGATGCAGGCTGGCAATCTGAAAAATGCCGTCAAAACCGAGGTTGCGGATGGCGGCATTGGCCTCGGCGAGGAAAAAGTGAAAATCGAGAAAGTCGCCCATCACTTGTGGGTGAATGAGCAGCGTCGTATCGAGTTTATCCGGGCTGGTTGCGGTCAGCAGTTGTAGCTCGTGTTCGAGTTCGGCCAGCAAATCATCGGCGGTTTGCGCGGCGCTGACGGCGTAGCGGATCTGTTTTTTGACATGCACGGCTTTGGCAAACGGGCACAGATTGAGGCCGATAACGGCGCGCTCGAGCCAGCGCTGGGTGGCGGCGACAATCGTCTCAACGGCGGCCGGATCGGTCATGGGCATGCACACGGGCGGCAAGTTGGGCATAGGTTTCCAGGAAGCAGGGGGAGGGCGCACAGGGTGCCTGATTTTTGCGGCGCTGGGGGGGCAATATTTCAAGTGGCCGGAGCACTGTTATAGTGCCGTCATTTCCCTGTATTTTTGGAGTGAGTTTATGGCCCTGATAACTTCCCTGGCCGATCTGTCGGTTCTCCTCGTTGAGCCTTCTTACATGCAGGCTGGCCTGGTCAGCCGCATGTTGCAGCATCAGGGCGTCACTCAGATCAAGTTGCTGGAAACCGGCGCCGAGGCATTGGCCGCGCTGGCCGAGGTGGGTAACGATAATCTCGTCGTGATCAGCAGCCTCTACCTGCCGGATATGCTGGGTACCGAACTGGTGACGGTGATGCGTGAGGATACGGCGCTGGAGGTGGTGCCGTTTATTCTCGTTTCCAGCGAAACGCGACCGCAGGTACTGGAGCCGGTGCGCCAGTCGGGTGCCTGCAGTATTGTCGCCAAACCGTTCAGCGAGCAACAGCTTTCCCGCGCCCTTTATGCCGCGGCTGATTACCTGAGTCCGCCGGAAGATGCTGATGCGGCCGAGATCGAGGGGCTGCGCGTGTTGTTGGTCGACGATAGCCTGGCCTCGCGCAACCATTTGCGCCGCTTGCTGAAAGAGCTGGGCATTGAGCGGATTACCGAGGCGGTCGATGGCAAGCAGGCGGTCGCCTTGCTGCAGGAGATGACAGTGGATTTGGTGATTACCGACTACAACATGCCGGAAATGGATGGCCGCGAGCTGACTGAATATATCCGCACGCAAAGCTGGCAAAGCAGCGTGCCGGTGCTGATGGTGACCAGCGAGCAGAACATGGGCCGTCTGGCGGCGGTTGAGCGGGCCGGCGTTTCGGCGATTTGCGACAAGCCGTTTGAGGCGGGCAGCATCCGCAAGCTGATCAGCGAGTCCTTGACGCGATAAAGCGGACGACGCCCCGGCGCCCGACGATGATCAGCGCCAGCAAAACGAGCAGCGGGTCGAACAGCACATCCCAGAGGTTGGCAAAAACACCGCTGGCGTAGGCCGCGAGGTCGATGGCGAGAATGGTCAGCCAGACTTGCTGGCGCTGCCACCACAGGGTTGCCGCGACTGGAAGCAAGGCCGCGAGTAGCGCCTGGGGCTGATAGCCCAATGCGTAAGGATCGAAGGCGCCCCAGCCGAGCGCCGCCGGGTAAAAGAGCAAGGCAAAAAGCAGCAGGCCGAGCGCCGGTCGAAATGAAAAGGGCGAAGGCGCCCGGTTGGCCAGTTGCCAGAGCGCCAACAGGAGCAGCGTCAGCGACGGCGTGCCGAAAGTGCCGTGCATCAGCGGCGCGATACCGGCGACCAGCGCCAGCCCGGT